>DNIP01000015.1:3349-7430 GCA_003499325.1 Oscillospiraceae bacterium | reverse complement strand
TTGAAATAATTCTTGACGATAGCCAGGTTACCGCCGTACGGATTAAACTGTTGTTCGTACATATGTTAGCTCCTTTTCAATAAAGATAACTCTATTATAAAAGCACAGCGGAGAAAAAGCAAGTATAAGCCGTGCGAATTATATGAATTCTCTGAATCGGAGAGAATACGCGATTTGATCTCGAATTATCAGAATACGACATCGGCGTCCTTGAGCTGCAGGTATTTGCTCTTGCCCTCCGAATAGACGTTGAAGGTGCCGGTCACGGTGATCTCGGTGTTGACCTTGGGGTAGTCCTCGGGATAGCTGTGCTCGCCCGCCCAGACGAATTCGATGCCGGTGGAGCAGCAGGCGGTCGCGTCCTTGATCACACAGGCATAATAGCGGTTGCCGTCGAGCTCGGTCACATTGAACGGCCCCTTCATCCTGACGATCTTGCCCGTGTATTCGTCGGAGTGCTGCTGCATATTGAGCACCTCGGAGTAGACCATCGTGGAGCTCATCTTGGTCAGGTCAACGTCAACGCCCTCAGTCTTGGGGAGCTCGGCTTTTGAGGCGGCCTTGGTGCCGTCGTTACCGGCGGTGGTGGGCGCGGCAGCGGTCTTGGAGGAGCTGTCGGTTACGGCCGAGGAGGCGGGTTCCTCCTTTTTGTTGCCCGAGCACGCGGCAAGGGACAGGATCAATACGGCTGCCATTAACAGGCAAATGATTTTTTTCACAGGATACCTCCGTTATAATAAGTTTATCATGCGTTGCGCTTGGTCACAGCGCCGATGATGAAGAAGATGAAGAACACGACGATATCGGCGGCGACGATGGTCGAGCCGACAGGCGTGCCCGCTAAGATCGAGGTAAACAGTCCGATCAGCGCGCATACGACCGATACGATCGCGGCGCAGATGGTCACGCTCTTGAAGCTCTTGAACACGCGCATCGCCGACAGTGCGGGGAAGATCACCAGCGCCGAGATCAACAGCGAGCCGACCAGCTGCATGGAGATCACGATGATTACCGCGATGACGATCGCGATCAAGAGGTTGTACAGTCCCGCTCTCTGACCCGTCGCGCGGGCAAAATTCTCGTCAAAGGTGACCGAAAAGATCTTGTTATAGAACAGCACGAAGAACACCACCACGACGACGGACAGGATGACGCACATCCATACGTCAAAGGTGCTCAGCGTGAGGATCGACGTCGAGCCGAAGAGGGTGGAGCACACATCGCCCGAAAGATTTGACGAGCCGGTGTTGAAGATATTCATCAGCAGATAGCCGATGGCCAGCGCGCCGACCGAGATCATCGCAACTGCCGCGTCACCCTTGATCTTGGCGTTTTTGCCCATGCGCAGGAGCAGCACGGCGCAGATCACGGTGATGGTCAGAACCAGCGGCATGTTGTTGGTCAGCCTCAGCACCGCGGCGATCGCCATCGCGCCGAACGCCACGTGCGACAGTCCGTCGCCGATGAAGGAATAGCGCTTTAATACCAGCGTTACGCCGAGCAGGGAGGAGCACAGCGCGATCAACACGCCGACGATCAGCGCGTTGACGACAAAGGGCTTGCTCAGATAGAAGCTGAGGGTCGTAAACAGATCCATCACGCATCCCCCTTTCTGCTTTCACGCAGGCTCAGATATTCCTCGCGCGTGCCGAAGAAGATCTCGTTGCCGATATGCAGGATATGAGAGGCGTATTGCAGCGCCTTGTCGATATCGTGAGAGATCATGATGATCGTGACCCCGTCGTTTTTGTTCAGGCTCTCGATCAGCTCATACATCTCGAGCGTTACCTTGGGGTCAAGTCCCGCGACAGGCTCGTCGAGCAGGAGGAGCTTTTCGGTGGCGCACAGGGCGCGCGCGAGCAGGACGCGCTGCTGCTGACCGCCCGATAGCTCGCGGTAACAGCGGTGCTCGAGATCGACGATGTTCATGCGCTCCATCGAGCGCAGCGCCAGCGCCTTATCCGCTTTGTTGTAAAAGGGTCGAAAGCCGTCATGACCCAGACAGCCCGTCAGGACGATTTCTTTGACAGACGCAGGGAAATCGCGCTGCACGTCGGTCTGCTGGGGCAGATAGCCGATGGTGCGCGAGGTGACATCGTCGCCGAAGGTGATCGAGCCGCCGAGGGGCTTTTGCAGCCCGAGCAGGGTCTTCATCAGGGTGGTTTTTCCCGATCCGTTCTCGCCGACGATGCACAGGTATTCGCCTGCGTTGACTTCGAAGTTGAGATCGGAGAGGATCTGTTGTGAGCCGTAACCGAGACTGAGGTCGGTACATTTGATCTGTGGCATAGTGTGTTCCTTTCGGATGTTGATGTTTACGTTTGACAGGAATGAGCCTTCCCCCCTCCGAGGGGGAAGGCTTTTTAGTCACATGTTTTACGCCAGCGCCTCTTTGAGGATATCGAGGTTGGATGTCATGATGGAGAGATAGGTCTCGCCGTTTTGGACGCGCTCGGTGGTGACGCTCTGGAGTGAATCGAGGGTCAAGATCGTCTGATCCTTGGTTTTGGTATTATCGCGGACGGTTTTGGCGATGGAGCCGTCCGAGGTCTCGATCTGCATGATCGCCTTCAGACCGAGCTCATCCACCTTGCCCGACAGGAAGGTGATGGTCTCAAAGCTCGCCTCCGTCTCGGCGGAGCAGCCGACAAAGGCGGCATAGTAATCGAGCTTGTAATCGTCGGTCAGGTAGCGGAAGGGGAACCGGTCGCCGAACAGCAGCGTTTTAACAGAAGCCTTGTCGACCGCCTCCTGATACTGCTTGTCCAGCTCGGTGAGCTTGCTTTTATAATCGGCGGCGTTAGCGGTGAAGTCGCCCGCGTGCTGTGCGTCGACCTTACCGAGCGCCTCGGCGATCTTGTCGACAAAGAGGGATGAATTCTTGAGCGAGAGCCAGACGTGCTCGTCGTACTCGTGCTCCTCTTCGCCTTCCTTGTGCTCTTCGCCTTCTTCGTGCTCGTGCTCGTCCTCCTGCATGCCTTCCTTGACTTCCTCCTCCTTTGCCTTATCGCCGAGGATGTCCATCAAATCGAGGACGATCATGTCCTTGTTGTTGGCTTGCTTGAGGGTGTCGTCCACCCACTTGTCGGATTCGCCGCCGACATAGATAAAGACGTCGCAGTCGGAGATGGTGACGATATCCTTGGCGGAGGGCTGGTAGCTGTGCAGATCGACGCCGTTGTCGAGCAGGAGGTCGAGGTTAATGTCCGCGTCATCCTTGGCGACCTCGCGCACCCAGTCATAGATCGGGAAAATGGTGGTGACCACCTTGACGTCGGCTTTTTTCGACTCGACCGAGCCGCAGCCGACCAGCAGTGATGTCAATACAAGTGCGCTGAGCACCAGCGCGATCAGTTTTTTCATAATGCTTTTCCTTTGTGGTATAGTAGAATGTTATTTTGGCAGAAAGGCATTCCCTCTTTGTGGGATTGCCACAGCCTGCCGTTTCACGGCACCTCCCTGACGGGAGGCTTCGGGCTTCGCAATGACAGGGGGAGGATTATTTATTCTGACAGCCCGCGCAAATGCCGTAGATCACGGTCTCGCCCTTGTCGATGGCAAAGTCATCGCTCTCTGCGACCTTGTCCACCAGCCTGTCGGCGAGCTGCTTTTGCATATGCACGGTCTTGCCGCATTTTTTACAGCTCAGGTGCAGGCTCTGCGAGCACGTGGCGCCGCCCGAATAGCGGTAGATCGCCTCGCGGTTGCCGCCGGTCGCAACGCGATGGAGCTTGCCCTCCGCTTCCATGTCGGAGAGGTTGCGGTATACCGCGCTCTTGCTGATGGTATCGGACAGTGCCTGTGCGATCTGACCCGCCGAGAGGTTCTCATCGATATGCTGCGTGAGGTAATCGGTGAGCAGCTTACGCTGTTTTGTCATATATTTCGGCATAGCTTGCCTCCAATTTGCGAATGATTCGCAAATCAGTATACCATCGGAATAGGGAAAAGTCAATAGAAATTGCGACAAATTCGCAAATTGAACCGTTCGGAAATATTCTTCCCCGGCGCAGGCACGAAAGCTTCCTCGCTGTGTCCGGACGCGGCATTATACTAAGTATCATTAAAACACTTTAACATT
>DNIP01000015.1:535-3232 GCA_003499325.1 Oscillospiraceae bacterium | reverse complement strand
TGTTAAAGCGTTTAATGGATACTTAGTATTAGACCCATCTACTGTTCACCGATCACTAACCACTGATCACTGATCATTAAATAATAAATCGCCTATTGCTACGGGGCAGGATTTGTGCTATACTTTATAAAGCGAAATTTGGGCAAGTGAGCTTTTTGTATGATACGGTGCTTGTCGACGTACCGCATGGCAGAATCATTTGTGTCCTATCTAGCGTTTTCGATATTTTTTCGCTCGTTATTCTCGGTACGTCATAAATGCCGTACCCTACGGAGAAATCGATTTACTTCACATTTGAGTTAGAGTTAATCCCTCATTTTCTACCTATTGATATTTACCATGAAAGGTTTGATACAATGGCATTGATCACAAAGAAGCCGCGCGGCACGGAGGATGTGCTGCCGCGCGATAGCTACCGCTGGCAGTTTTTGGAGAATCTGTTCCGGGAGGAAGCGCGTGCGTTCGGCTACAAGGAGCTCAGAACCCCCGTGTTTGAGCACACCAATCTCTTTGAGCGCGGCGTCGGCGACACCACCGACGTGGTACAAAAGGAGATGTACACCTTCCTGACCAAGGGCGGCGACAGCATCACCCTGCGCCCCGAGGGTACCGCGGGCGCGGCGAGAGCCTTTCTCGAGCACGGACTCCACAACGATCCCCTGCCCATCAAGGCGTATTACCTGACCTCCTGCTATCGCTACGAAAAGCCGCAGGCGGGCAGGCTCAGAGAGTTCCACCAGTTCGGCATGGAGTGCTACGGCACGTCGAACCCTGCCGCTGACGCGGAGCTGATCACCGCGGCGGCGAACATCTTCGACCGCATGGGGCTCAAAAATATCCGTCTGGAGATCAACTCCATCGGCTGTCCCAAGTGCCGCGCGGAGTACCACAAGGCGCTGACCGCATACTTTTCGCAGTACAAGGACGAGTTGTGCGAGGACTGTCAGGAGCGCTTGGGAAGAAACCCGATGCGCCTGCTCGACTGCAAGGTCGCGCACGATCACGAGATCGCCAAGAACGCTCCCACCGTGCTCGATTACCTGTGCGACGAGTGCCGCGAGCACTTTGACAGCGTGAAAGCGTACCTTGACGTAAGCGGCGTTACCTACACCGTCAACCCCACCATCGTGCGTGGTCTGGACTACTACACCAAGACCGTCTTTGAGTTTATCTGCGACGATATCGGCGCGCAGTCCACTATTTGCGGCGGCGGCAGATATGACGGCTTGATCGAGGAGCTGGGCGGCAACCCGATGCCGGCGCTCGGCTTTGCGGCGGGTATCGAACGCCTGCTGTTGACCCTCGACGCACAGGGGATCGAGATCCCCGCGCCCTCACCCTGCGATATCTACATCGCGCACATGGGCGATACCGCACACAAAAAAGCGGGCGAGCTGTGCAATCTGTTGCGTAAAGCGGGCTTGTACGCCGAGTATGACGTGGTCGGCAGAGGGCTCAAGGCGCAGATGAAGTACGCCAATAAGATCGGCGCGCAGTTCAGTCTGGTGCTGGGCGACGACGAGATCGCGGGCGGCACGGCACGCCTGAAGAATATGGCAAACGGCGAGCAGAGCGAGATATCGCTCGACGGCGAGCAGTTCGTAAAGGAATTCACCGCGGCAAAGCTGCAGGCGGATTTCTCGGAGTAGAAAAGCCTTCCTTTGCCAAAGGGAGCCTTTAATGTGATAATAAGGAAGTGTAGCATATGGCAGAATTTATGACAGGGCTCAAGCGCACCCATTATTGCGGCACGCTCAGAGCTGAGAATATCGGAGAAGAGGTCACCGTATGCGGCTGGGTACAGCGCCAGCGCGACCTCGGACAGCTGATCTTTATCGATCTGCGTGACCGCAGCGGTATTGTTCAGCTCGCGTTTGACGACAACACCGACCGCGCGATCTTTGACAAGGCGTTTGCGGCGCGCTCGGAGTATGTGCTCTGCGCCAAGGGTGTGGTGCGTGAGCGCTCGGCGAAAAGCAATAAAATACCGACAGGTGATATAGAAATAGAGGTCAATGACCTGCGCGTTCTCTCTAAGGCGCAGACCCCGCCCTTTGAGATCGTGGACAACAGCAAGACCGCCGAGGAGCTCAGGCTCAAATACCGTTACCTCGACCTGCGCCGTACCCCCTTACAGCAGAACCTGATCACGCGCTCTAAGATCGCCAAGGTGGCGCGCGATTACTTCTATGAGAACGGCTTTATTGAGATCGAGACCCCGATGATGATCAAATCCACCCCTGAGGGCGCGCGCGATTATCTGGTGCCCTCGCGTATCCATAACGGCAAGTTCTATGCCCTGCCGCAGTCGCCGCAGATCTACAAGCAGCTGTTGATGCTTTCGGGCTTTGACCGCTATATCCAGCTCGCGCGTTGCTTCCGCGACGAGGATCTGCGCGCCGACCGTCAGCCCGAGTTCACCCAGATCGACATGGAGCTGAGCTTTGTGGACGTGGACGAGATCATGCAGATCAACGAGGGCTTGATGCAGCGCATCTTTAAGGAGGTCAAGGGCATTGACCTCGACACCCCCTTTGAGCGCATGACCTATGCGGACGCGATGAACACCTACGGCTCCGACAAGCCTGATGTGCGCTTCGGCATGCCGATCCAAGACCTGACCGATCAGGTGAAGGATATCGACTTCGTCGTGTTCAAGAGCGCGATCGAGAACGGCGGCTCCGTGCGCGCGATCGT
>DNIP01000015.1:0-413 GCA_003499325.1 Oscillospiraceae bacterium | reverse complement strand
GTCAAGGGCATCGGCGCGAAGGGTCTGGCGTATGTGCGCTGGGCTGACGCGGAGCCCAACTGCTCGTTCAAAAAATTCCTCGGCGAGGGCGACCTCGACCGCATCCTGCATACGCTCGGCGCGGAGCAGGGCGACGTGGTGCTGATCGTTGCGGACAAGAATTCCGTGACCCTGCCCGTCTTGGGCGCACTGCGACTGGAGGTCGGCAAGCAGCTCGAGCTGATCCCCAAGGATGTGTTCAAATTCGTGTGGATCGTCGATTTCCCGTTCTTTGAGAAGGACGAGGAAAGCGGCGAGTGGGTCGCCATGCACCACCCCTTCACCATGCCCAAGGAGGAGTGCCTGCAATACCTCGAGAGCGATCCCGGCAAGGTGGTCGCCAAGGCGTATGACCTGACCCTCAACGGCACCGA
>DNIP01000162.1:4165-7579 GCA_003499325.1 Oscillospiraceae bacterium | reverse complement strand
GATTACATCGGCCGCAACAAAGACGGCAGCTGGTCGGAGCAGGATATCACCTCGCTGTCACGCGCGCTGATGCCCGAGCTCAGCCCCGACGACCCGTTCTGGCCGCTGTCGGCACAAATGGTGCTCAGCGCGATGATCGCCTATGTCCTGGAGGCGCTCCCCGAGGAGGAGCACACCATGTTCTCTGTCGTCGAGATCTTCAGAGAGTTCGAGACCGACCGGGGTGCAAGGCTGTTCCACGCGCTCCACGGCAAAAAGCCGAATTCGATGGCGTACCGCCGCTATCGGATGCTCGAGAGCGTCACGCAGGCGGAGAAAACCTGGGGCTGTATCCGCCAGTTTACCGCCGAGGCGCTCGAGCTCTTTGACATCGAGGAGGCAAAGCACATCTTTCAGGGGCACTCCTCCTTCCGCTTCACCGATCTTGGCGACGAGAAAACCGTCCTCTTCCTCAACATCAGCGACGTCGATCGCTCGTTCGACCGCATTGTCGGGATCCTGTACACCCAGCTCTTCCAGTCGCTGTGCCGCCACGCCGACAACTCCCCCGGCGACCGCCTGAAAGTGCCCGTGCGCATCATCATGGATGACTTCAGCACCAACTATGTCATCCCCCAGTTCGACAACATCATCTCGGTCATCCGCTCCAGAGAGATTTACACCACCATCATCCTCCAGAGCCTGACCCAGCTCAACGCGATGTACGGCATCGACAGGGCGAACACGATCCTGAACAACAGCGATCACATCCTGTACCTGGGCGGTCAGGATTTGCAGACCGCCGAGTACATCGGCAACCGCACCAACCGCTCACCCTACACGGTGCTCAACCTGCCCCTGCATCAGGCGATCGTCCTCGAGCGCGGCAAGGAAGCCTGCTTCGCCGAGAAGATCCCGCCGCAGTACACCATCGATCTGCTGAAAAGCTATGAAAAAAACCTCTCGCCCGAGGACGCTTATCCTCTGGCGAGCGCCTAAGAAAGGAGCGATCCCATGAATCGCAGTTCTATTGACGGAAGCGCCTTCATCACCTCCATCGACGAGATCAAAATACTGCTCAGAAAGCTGTCGGGGACTCCCCTGACCGCCCGCTTTGTCCCCGCGTCCGAGGGCGATGAGCGCGTTGTCGTATTGGAGGAGTGCTTCTCCGAGCTGACGGCGGTACTGTCGAGCCGCTGTGACTTTCCGCGCGTGAGCGAGGATCAGCTCTTTGAACTGTCCTTCGGCGAGCTGATGGTACTCATCGACGATTACCTGACTTATGCGCCGCGCAACAACGATATGCTCCTGCGCGGTACAAACGACGCCCTCGTCATCGTCCGCTGTCTGACAAATATCCTGAAGCGAGAGGTTTTCTTTGAGGAGCCGGATCTGATGCCAGACGAGATGCTGCCCTACTGTGGGCTGATCAGCTGGAAAACCGCCTTCTACGCTCTCAGCACACCGATAGGCAGGCTGCTGTACGACCTGCATTTCAGAGAAACACGCCGACTGCTCTCGGGCGAGAACATTCATCTTGCAGAGGGACGAGTGGTCAGGCTCAACGATATCCTGCACACGATCTCAGAGCTTCTCGCACAGGGCCCCGCCGAGCGCGATGCGGGGATATGGCTCATGCTCCACCTGATCGTGTGGCCGATCACGATCTACGAAAAGAATATCCGCGGTGTGACCTCCTCCGATGTGCGCGAAAAGCTGAAACGGTAAAAATGAGCGGCATGGATCATCCGTGCCGTTTTTTCTCCGTTTTTCCTTATTCTTTCCGATAAAACGCTTCACGCATTCATTGACAGCATATCGCGATCGTCAATATTTATCCTTGAATATTTCGACAATATAACACCGTTTATTGATTTTTCGTATGAGCGGTGATATAATTTTTTAGAAGGTCGTTAAACAACCGACGAACCTATGACCGAAAAGAAAACATGTGCTTTAAGATCAACAATTGACCGAGGAGAACGATGAACAGCGAACTGCATAAGAAACAATTGATACTGGCGATCCTCCGCATTCTGGAACGGTACTCCGACGAGAATCATCCGCTCACCCAGCAGATGATCAAGACGCGGCTCGAGAAGGACTATAACATGACCGCCAGCAATAAGGCGATCAAAAACAACCTCGAGCTGTTGGAGGAATTCGGCTACGATATCTGCTACACCGTCATTCCGCGCGGAAGCGGCGCAAGCGACATCAAAACCGACTACTACCTCATCCACAAGCTCAGCGACGGCCAACTCCAGCTGTTGATCGACAACGTCGTGTTCTCGGGCAAGCTCCCCAAGAATCAGGCAAAGGAGCTGGTGGACACCCTCTATTCCCTGTCGAGCGATCACTTCAAGACCAAGGCGATCATCGCCTCGATGCCCGACAGCGCCACGACCACAAATCAAAGCCTGTTCCTCAATATCGAGACGCTCAACGAGGCGATCCGCAGAGAACGCGGAGTGAGCTTTCACTATCTGGAATACCACACAGACTCCAAGCTCCACAAGCGTATCCGCGCGGACGGCAGCGTCAGAGAATACATCATCAACCCCTACTACCTGGTCACCAAGGGCGGCAGGAATTATCTGATCTGCAACAACGACAAGCACGATAGCCTGTCCAATTACCGCGTTGACCGCATCGCGGATATCCGCATTCTGGAGAACAAGGTGCGCAAGCCGATCTCCGCCTTGAAGGACAGCAACGGCGCGCCGCTTGATCTGAAAAAATACATGGACGAGCACATCTATATGTTCGCGGGAAAATCCGTTCGCGCACAGCTGCGGGTCAAAAAATTCCTGCTGGACGAGATGTATGACCGCTTTGGGTCGAGCATCCGCTTCAAGGACGAATCCGAGGACAGCGTGACCGCCGTGGTCACCGCCAACGAATCAGCGCTGCTGCAATTTGCGAAGGAGCTGATGCCCCATATCGAGCTGCTGAGTCCACGCTCCGTGCGCGAGAAGCTCACCGCCGATCTCACCGAGGCAATGCGGTGTTATTCCGCCGAAAAGAATTAAGAAAACAACAGGGAGTTGACCCGTCGGGGTCAGCTCCCTTTTCTGTCTGATTTACTTGTTGCCGTTATAAAAGCTACTTCCTCAAATATTCCGACGATACGGGGAAGTCGAAGTACGTATCGGGATAGGGCTCGTCCGCGAGGGTGAAATGCCACCACTCGCAGTCGATCGGCTCAAAGCCGCCGCGCAGCATGGCACGGCGCAGGAGCATGCGGTTGTCGTACTGCTCCTGTGTGATACCGCGGTAATCGGGATGAGAGATCGCGCCGAAGCGGTCGAACGGACTGCCCATATCGAGCTCCCTGCCCGTCGCCATATCCAGCAGGGTCAGATCGATCGTACTGCCGCGGCTGTGGGAGGACTCTTTCGCGATATAGCCCTTTGCGAAGAGCTCCTGCTTTTG
>DNIP01000162.1:0-4071 GCA_003499325.1 Oscillospiraceae bacterium | reverse complement strand
TCCTGATCCTCGATCCCCCACAGGATGAAGTGCTTGACCGCGCTGACGGGGCGGTAGGCGTCGAACACCTTGAGACGGTAGCCCTGCACACTCAGCTCGTTGCTGACCGATTTCAGCGCGCGGGCGGCTTCCTTGGTCAAGAGCGCGCACGGCTCCTCATAGCCGTCGATACGGTCGCCGATGAAGTTGTAGGTGGAATAATAACGGATCTCCTGAATAATGCCGGGCACGTGCTCCGCGAGCAGGACAAAGCCCGAGGGATCATGGATGATATCTGCGTGAATGTTTTTCATGGGAACTCCTTGTCTGCGCATGGTGATGGGATCGGATTCTGATTTCAGTATAACAGATTCCTGTCAATAATGCTATAGGATTTTGAGAGAAATATTTTGTACGAAAAAGCCCCTCGTAGTGAGGGGCTGAAGCGTTATGACTGCTTTTTCAATTTCTTGATCACCGCGTTGTAGCGCAGCTTTTGCACAAGGGTATTGAGCGGGTGGGACAGCACGCCGAGGGTAACGCCGACTGTGATACCCAATCCCCATGAAACCTGCGTGCCCAGCAAAATGCCGATCAGGGTCGCGAAGAGCGGGAAAAGGATCGACCAGAGCTTGTTGACCTTGTTCATCTCGGCGATCGGATCGACCTCGTCGCAGGTATGGGGCGCGTTCTCGATGAACTCCGCCGCGCCCTTTGCGCCCGAGCAGGAGCGAAAATCATCACAACATTCCACGGCGGCTTTCGCGTACTGCCGATCGCGCAACAGCGTTTTGACCGTCCGCCTGATCCCCTCAACGGAATCGTCGTCAAGCATCACGCCCGCGCCGAGCTCCCGCGTTCTGCGCGCTACGGCGTTTTGCTCGTCTGTCTGAGGATAGAGCGCCATCGGGGTCGCCATGTACAGGCTCTCACTCACGCTGTTCATACCGCAGTGTGTGATGAACACATCGGCTCTCGACAGCACCTCGAGCTGATCAACGCGCTCATAGGATTTGATATTGTCGGGCAAGGCGCCGAGCTTTTTCTCATCCATATACTGTCCGCGCGAGATGATGACGTCCGCGTCCATATCTCTAAGTGCCGCGATGCATTTCCTGTAGAAATCGGGGCGGTCGTTGATGACCGTGCCCAGCGAGATATAGATCAGCGGACGCGGCTTGTCCTTTTGCGGCAAAAGCTTAGAGAACACGGACGGGCCGACAAACTGATAATGGCTCGTGAAGCTCTCGGCATAGGGCTGGAAGCGGCGCGAGGTATAGACGACGGTATCGGTCTGATTATCGTTCGCCACCAACGCCAAAGCGCTTTTGACCTCGTAGCCGTAGGGGCGCAGGGTCTTGAGCTCCTTACTGATCTTCGGCAGACCGAGGATCATGTCCTTGACCTCGGCGCCGCTCTGCTTCATGTACTTTGACGAGAGCTGATTGAACGCGAAGGTGGAGGTGGAGCACACCATCGGGACATGGTGCTTCCACGCGTTGAGCTTGCCCCAGAAGCACACCGAATCGGTATAGACGACGTCGGGGCAGAAGCGCTTGAATTCCTCTTCGAGAAAACCGTTCATGCTCAGCGTGGTGCGGATCGCCTGGAGGGTCATCTCGGTTTTGGACACGTTCATCAGGCGCGCCATCTGCTCCTCGCTCACCTCGGGCAGATAAGCGTCGCAGGAGATGAACTCAGCGCCTGTTCTCTCGATCTTGTCACGGAACTCGTTGAAGGAATAGAAGCGCACGGTGTTGCCGCGTTTGATCAACTCCGCCGCGACGGGGAGCATGGGATTGGTGTGACCGTGCGCGGGAATACAGAAGAACGCGATCTTCTTCATTTGTCATCACCCTCCCCGGGATCAAATACCGTGTTGAATATCTCGCTGAAGGACGCTTTGGGCGGGATCGCGATGCCGCGGTCGATATCGCCGAGCAGGATCAGCGTATCGCCGGGGTGTATGTCAAAAACCTCACGCGCCTGTTTGGGAATGACGATCTGACCCTTTTCGCCGACCGTCGCCGTCCATGCATATTTACCTTTGGGAGCTGCCATCTAATCACCTCATGTTGTTATAAAAGTATGATAAGTTATACAAATCATACCATAAGGATATAGAGTTGTCAAGAGGGATTGTGATGGGAAGAGTTTCGGGATATCGGACACGCGGCAGGATGTTGGATAGCAACCATCGTCCGTTGGGGGAAGATAGCGTTTGTTGTAGGGTACGGCGCTTGAGGAGTTGTCCAAATCTTGATTTGGCTTACAACTCCCATGCAACAGCGCTCCAAGAACAGATAAAGTCTGTGATTGGCTAAGCGCCACTGCTCGTCGACGTACCGCATGGCTGAAACGCTTCTATCCTATCTAACGTTCCCGATATTTGATACGCCCGTCATTCTCGGTACGTCATAAATGCCGTACCCTACGGAAGCAGGGATTTGCTTCGCGTTTAAGTGGCTGGTTCGGAAAGGTTGCGGTACGTCGCAAGCGCCGTACCCTACAGAACACACTGCAACGCCGCATATCCAACAAAAAAACCGCCGCAAAATGCGACGGCTGAGCATATTACCATATACATTTTGATTCAGGGTGCTCGCGTCCGAGCCCACGAAACCATTCACCTTTCTCCATTCTCTGTTCTCCGTTCTCCGTTCTCTGTTCTCTGTTCTCCGTTCAATACTCTGTCGTGAGGGTATCGACTTGATACGTCTCCTTGAACTTTTCTATGTCCTTCTCACTGCGGATGAGCATGATCTCGGTGAAATGTCCGTCGATTTTGCTCTTGAAGCCCGCGACCTTCTCGCCCGTACAGATGGAACAGCGGATCACCGCGCGCTGGGTGGTCGGATCATACGGCTCCACCTCAAAGCGGCTGACGGAACGATGCTTGAACCACTTCATACGATCACTCCTTTTCTGTCGATTCTGCGGCAGCCTTCTCCTTACGCTTGAACAGTCGGAAGGTGCTGAACTCATGGCGGTAGACGAAGTTGATTTGGATGCCGTACAACAGCAGATAAGTCAGGAAGTACACCCATATCATCACCATGAACACACCCGCCAAGCTGCCGTAGACAGAAGCGACCGCGAAGTGGCGCAGGTAATAGACAATGCCGAAGGTCAGCACCTTCCACGTGATGACGGTGAACAGCATGCCCGGGATCAGCGCGCGCATGGTGGTGTAGGAGCGCTTGACCTTGTTGTGCAAGAACAGCTTGAGCGCCCATGCCATCAGCACGGTCTGCACCAGAGAAAACAGGAATTGCAGCAGCGCGAGCGTGATCCAGTGGATCTGCCGTCCGCCGCCGAGCAGAACGGTGAGCGAAGACGCTAAAAAGATGTTCGCCAATACGATGAGCAGTCCGACCAGTAGGATCAGGAGCATGACGACGGTGTAGCCCATCGCGTAGACGCGCCGCAGCAGCCAGAACTTGTTGTTCGGGATGCGGTAAACGCGCAGGATCCCATCGGTGATGCAGTACATACCTTTGCCGGCTGACCACAGCATAACGATCGCCGTGACGATCGCGGTGCCCGAGGTCGCCTTGCGGACGGATTCGACGATATAATTCACCAGCTTATCGGCATAAGGGAACGCGTCCTGCGCAGGGATAAAGGGAAAATCCGACGCCTTGATATCCTTGCCTGTCAGCAACGAGAACATGGAAAATACGAACAGGATCAGCGGGATCGCAGACAAAATGAGAAAGAACGCGGACTGCCCCGCCAGCGCGGGAATGTTGTCGCGGTAGCTTTTGTCGAGGATATATTTGATTTGAGTGAACAAAGTATGCTTTTTGATCGGTCGGGTTTCCATTGCTTCACGCCTTTACTCAGATTTGCCGATTCAGGGCTTATACTAAGTATCATTAAAACACTTTAACATTTAATGCGATAAATTCCGCATAGCGGTGTTGTCGTCCTTGACATACGCCAGTATGCCTGCGTCCTCCGCCTTGCTCTGCGAAATTTCTCGCTAACAAATTTGTTAAAGCGTTTAATGGATACTTAGTATAACAAACCACATCAAGGGCTGTCGCGTTCATCTGCGCGACAGCTTTTTTGATTTTTTAAAAAATGATG
>DNIP01000160.1:6258-9229 GCA_003499325.1 Oscillospiraceae bacterium | reverse complement strand
ATCGTAACGGCTTGCGAGGCGATCATCATTTCCTTCATCGCTCCGTTCGTCGCATTCCTGAGCACCATCCCGAGCTGCGTCATGGGCGGCGTATGTATCGCGCTGTACGGCTTTATCGCGGTATCCGGTCTGAAGATGCTCCAGAAGGTCGATCTCGACGATAACCGCAACCTGTTCACCGCGTCCGTCATCCTGATCACCGGCGTCGGCGGCTTCATCCTGACCTTCGGTACCATCACCGTCACCACCGTAGCGTGCGCGCTGATCCTCGGTATCCTGACCAACGTCATGCTGAGCAAGAAAAAGGCGTAATCACTTTATCGTATACTAATACTAAGAGGCTGTCTTATGACGGCCTCTTTTGTTTTGACTGCTGCAATCTGTCTGATATAGTATCATATATGATACTAAGTTTCATTAAAACACTTTAACATTTATTGCGTTAAATTCCGTATAACTTCGTTGTCCTCCTTGACAGGCGCCAGCCTGTCTGCGTCGTCCGCCTCGTTCTACGAAATTTTCCGTTAATAAATTTGTTAAAGCGTTTAATGGAAACTTAGTATGAGTCGATGGATTTGACAATCGGTTCGGATAGGCGTATAATGATATCTTGAATTAATATGGGGAAGTGG
Organism: Oscillospiraceae bacterium; assembly: GCA_003499325.1. GTDB lineage: Bacteria > Bacillota > Clostridia > Oscillospirales > Acutalibacteraceae > Ruminococcoides. Next base: position 8,597 of record DNIP01000160.1, on the reverse strand, counting down.
CTGTTATCATTCCGCTTTCTCCGGATGGTGATTGAATGAATCGATCGAAAAAACCAAAATGGATCATATTGCTGTGCGTGTGTATCGCAGTGATCATCGGCGCGCTGATCTTCTTGTTCCAGTATCTGAACCAAAAGGATTACAACGGCGATCAGCTCCCCACGGCGGCGACCGTTGACGAGGCGACCAAGCCGCAGCCTACGGTTCTTCCCACCGAGAAGGGACCCGTGGAAGCATGGGGCTACAAGACGGCGGAGCCGGGCGATCATAACCCCGACTTTGACGAGCTGATGGAGATCAACCCCGATATCTACGCATGGATCTATATCCCGAACACCAACGTGGATTATCCTGTCGCGCGCAGTACGAGCGACGGTGACGACAGCTTCTATCTGGAGCACAACGTCTATCGTCAGTACCAGTTCTCGGGCACGATCTATTCCGAGATCAAGAACCAGCCCGATATGCACGACAGAGTGACCGTATTCTACGGACACAATATGCTCAACGGCTCCATGTTCGCGTCCCTGCACAACTTTGGGGACAAGACCTTCTTCGATGAGAACAATACCGCTTTTGTCCTGACCAAGGATAAGGTGCTCACCTATCTGATTTATTCTGCCTATACTTTCGACGACAGACATATTCTGAACACCTATTTTCTCGGCGACGACAAAGCATTTCAGGAATATCTGGATTCGACGCTCGATCCTCACGCCTATGACGCGAATGTGCGCGAGGGCGTGGAGCTGTCCGCCAATAATAAGATCCTGACGCTGAGCACTTGCACCAGCGGTGCTTCAAACACACGATATCTTGTACAGGGGGTGTTGGTAGATGAGTCAGACCGAAGATAGAAGAAATGAACCTCGTCGCGCTCGTGACGAAGCTGCGCGCTCGAGAAAAGCAGAGCAGCTCGACGCGGAGATTGTATATCTCAAGGTGAATCAGGCGGAGCAATCGCCGACAGATCAGTCCGAGGCGGCATCCTCTGCCGATGACAAAGCGGAGAAATATGACGCTCAGACAGCCGTTCTCCCCGTAGAAACCTTTGATTATGTCTTGCCGCAGGAATCGTACAAAAAGCACCGCAGTCACAGACATTCTTCTCAGCATACAGGTCGCACAAAGACTGCGTCGAAAGAGGAACTGGAGGCAGCGGACGAAGGCTATGTTTTTCCGACAAGCGAAAAGCACGGCAGAAGACACCGTCACCGTCATCGCCGCCACTGGTTCAAGCACCAGCCGCGCTGGAAGAAGGTACTGATCGTTGTTGCATCGATCATCTTAGCGCTGGTGATCGCCATTGGCGGCACCTTCCTGATCCTTCGGGAGATCGGCCGCCGCAGCATGCACAATTATGATGATTTTGCCGTTACAACGCCCTCTGCCGATGAGAGCGGCAACGAGATCGTCAAGGTGGATAACAGCGGTCGTGTGATCACCTACAACGGCGTATCCTATCAGCTGAACGAGGATCTGATCAACATCGTGTTCATCGGTGTAGATGAAGGCTCCGATGAAAATGCCGATTTAAAGATGGCGGACGCGATCTATACCATGGCGTTCGATACAAAGACCGGCTCCGTCAAGGTGCTGAGTATCTCGCGTGATACGATGGCGGACGTCGATCTGTACTCCGAGCAGGGCAAGTTCATCGATACCGAGCGTATGCAGCTGGCGTTCTCCCACGCGTACAGGGGTGAGAATGTCACCGGCGGCAAGAATACGACTACGTCGATCTCAAGGCTGTTCTACGGACTGCCCCTTGAGAACTACTTTGCGATCAATATGGACGCGCTGATCACGCTCAACGATACCATCGGCGGCGTTACCCTGACCTCTTCGATGACCTTCACCTCTCCTGTCGACGGCAGAACCATCAACGAGGGCGAGACCGTCACCCTGCACGGTAAGGAGGCGGATTACTATGTGCGTACGCGTGATATCAGCAAGCTCGATTCCAACAACGCGCGTATGACGCGCCAGCAGGAGTACATCCGCGCGTTCATGAGTGCGGTCGTACCCGCCGTGAAAAAGGATCCCTCCGTGGTGACAAAGCTGTACGGTGAAATCACGTCGAACTCCGAGACCTCGCTCGATCTGGCTAAGATCACCTATATCGCCTCTGCCGCGGCGTCAAAGCTCCGCAGCGCCTCCGATATCGAGTATGTCAGCCTGAAGGGGGAGATCACCAAGGGCAAATACGCTGAGATGAACGTGACCAATGAGGAAGCGCTCAAAACCATGCTCGGCGTGTTCTATAAGCCGCTCGCCAAGGTGCCCGGCGGCATCAAGGAGTAATCCGAATATCGTATAATACTAAGTATCATTAAAAC
>DNIP01000160.1:0-6122 GCA_003499325.1 Oscillospiraceae bacterium | reverse complement strand
AAATTTGTTAAAGCGTTTAATGGATACTTAGTATAAGACAGCGGCTCTTCCGATCGGGGGAGCCGCTTTTGCATATTAAAAGATTCAAATAATTACACTTTGGCAATAATTGTTGAAAACATGGATATCGTGTGATAAAATCAGGTTATCAGCAAGTAACCGGTATGCCGTGTCGGACACTCACAGCGTTCACGGTGTAACAGGAGGGCTCGGATGAAGAAATTTGTGATCATATCCGTTTCACTGGTATTGGTGGCGGTTATCGCGTTCGGTATCGCGGTGTATCATTATATGAAGGTGAAGGAACCTGAGAAAAAGGAGCAGGAGGTCGAGTCGACCGAGACGGTGATCGAGACCAAGGCTCCCGTCATGGCGCCCACCGAAGCGGGCAGGGTCAAGCGTGACGATACGGCGGTCAATTCCGCCAACCTCTTTGAGAGCGGTCAGAGTCAGGCGCAGACCCATGTCGAGCAAATGACCAAGGAAGAGATGGTCGGTCAGCTGATCCTGGGCGTCTGTCCCGACGCCTCCACTGCTGCCGCGCAGATGAAGCAGTATTCGCTGGCAGGCATGCTGTTCACCAGAGAGAATTTTCAGGCGATGACCAAGGAGCAGATCCCCGCGGCATTGTCAGCCGCCGCAAAGGATCTCAAGACGAGCCCGATCCTCGCCGCACAGGAGGAGGGCGGCCCCAACACCACGATCTCCGATCTGACGGGCTTCGATCAATACGACTTCAACGCGCCGCGCACCGAGTTCGATATCGGCGGCTTGCAGGGCGTTGAAAAGCAGGAGGAGAGCAAGACCCTCATGCTCAAGGAAGCAGGCTTTAATATGAACCTCGCTCCGGTGATCGATCTCGCGACCTCCGCCGATCAGATCATGTATTCGCGCTCCATCAGCGGCGATGTTGACACCGTTTCGTCCTATGCCGAATATGTAGCAAAATTCAACCAGCCCCGCGGCGTGTCCATCGTCTTACAGCACTTCCCGGGTTACGGCACGATCCCCGACAGCGCCAACACCGGCGTGGGGGCGGTCGTGGATGACCGTGAAGCCGACACCATCCGCAGCACGGATTATACGCCGTTCAAGAAGGGCGTTACCGCAGGCGCGCACTGCGTGATGATGTCGAACGTCGTCGTGCAGAAGATCGACCCGAGCCATACGGCGGCGCTCTCGCCCGCACTCCATAAGGAGCTGCGCGATACGGTCGGCTTTTCGGGTATTATCATGACCGATGTGCTCGACAACGCAGATTATTCCGCTTATGCCGACGGCAAGAAGCCCGCTGTGCAGGCGGTGCTCGCGGGCAACGATCTGATATTAGTGCGCGACTACGCGACCGCCTATAACGACATTCTCACCGCGGTCAACGCCGGCACCATCACCGAGGCTCAGCTCAAGGAAGCCTGCACCCGTGTCCTTGCCTATAAGTATACCGCGAAGATCATCAAGTGATCTCAGCTCCCCTTCCGCGCTTTTCTACGGCGCGGAAGGGGATTTTTATGTTGCGCGAGAACCAACAGAATCGTTGAAAGGCAGTCAAAATCCTGTTGACTTTTTTGAGCCGCCTTGTTATTATTTTGATAGTGGAAATTTTCATGAAAAAGGTGATATGTATGAGAAAAAGAATCATCAGCTTTACACTCGTGCTGTGTATGGTATTGACCTGCGTTATGTCGGTCGGTTTCTCCGTATCGGCGCAGCAGACCGATTCCTCGTCGACAGGGGAGGACTACGGCCTGCCGCAGAACTGCGCGGACGGCAATATCCTGCACTGCTTCAACTGGACGCTCTCGCAGATCAAGGCGGAGCTGCCCCAAATCGCGGCGGCGGGCTTTACGAGCGTGCAGACCTCTCCGCTCCAGCCCCATGACGGCAACAGCCATTGGTACTGGCTCTATCAGCCCACCAAGTTCACGGTCGGCAACGATCTCGGCTCCTACAACGACTTGAAGGCTTTGTGTACCGAAGCGCACAAATACGGCGTCAAGATCATCGTTGACGTTGTCGCGAACCACGTAGCGGGCTCCGATAACGGCAATTTGGCGAACGCGGTTGACAGCGTTTTCAAGAACAATAAATCCACCTATTTCCATAACCTCGGCGCGCGCGGTAACGCCGACGACCGTTATTCGACCACCCAGAAGAATATCGGCATGCCCGATCTGAACAGCGAGAATACCGCCATCCAGAACATGGTCTACAACATGGTCGTCAACCTCAAGAACGCGGGTGTTGACGGTATTCGTTGGGATGCCGCCAAGCATATCGCCCTCCCCTCGGAGAACTGCGCGTTCTGGTCAAAGATGGCGCAGATCGATATCTTCCAGTACGGCGAGATCCTCGGCTCTCCCGCGGACGGCGCTACCAGCACACAGAATAAGGAATGGATCACGGAATACGCGCAGTATATCGGCGTATCGGACACCGTCTACAGCGCCGCGCTCATGTCGGCGGTCAGGGACGGCACGACCTATAAGAACGCCGGCAACTGGAACAAAAGCATAGACGCGAGCAAGATCGTCAACTGGTCGGAGAGCCATGACTCCTACTCCAATGAGCCTAACTACGGCGGCTGGACAAAGAACCTAAGCCAGAACGTCGTCGATAAGGCATATGCCCTCCTCGCCGCTCGCAAGGATTCACAGACCCTCTATCTCTCCCGTCCCTTCCAGACGGCGCACCAGTCCATCAACTACGGCGTCAAGGGCAGCACCCACTTTACCTCAAGCGAGATCACGGCGGTCAATCAGTTCCATAACGCCATGATCGGCAAGGAGGAAAAGGTGCTTGGCGGCAGCACGTATTATGCCGTGCTGCGAGAGGGCGGCGCGGTGATCGTCCCCAAGACCAATGACACCGATGTATCGATCAGCAACACCAATGCGATGGTGCCTGCGGGTACCTATGTCGATAAGGTATCGGGCAACACCTTCACCGTTACCGATAAGACCATCACCGGTCATGTCGGAAGCACGGGTATCGCGGTTCTCTACGACGGCGAGCCCGAGGAGAAGATCCTGATCGGCGACGTGGATCAGGATGGTAAAATCACTGTCATCGACGTGGCCTATATTCAGCAGAAGCTTGTCAACATCCGTGACCTGTCGGCTGAGGGAGCACTCGCGGCAGACACGGATCAGGACGGCAAAATCACCGTCATCGACGCTGCCGGCATCCAGCGTTATCTTGCCGATGTAGACAGTCCCCGCTTCCATGTCGGGGAGTATATCACCGGATAGCAATATATCAAAAACCATCAGCCCCATCGCTGCGTGAAGATGGGGCTGAGTTTGTATCCGTCTGCGGGAGGGTGGTTTTTGGAGTACGGATACCCGATCCTGACAGGTGCATTTCCTGCAGCGACCCTGTTGTTCGCCCGATCAAAATGGAATGTCCTTCTGTTTGGGATGAAACAGCATTTCTTGAAAAGGCAGGTTATTTGAATGAAGCCAACAACGAAAAGAATACTCATTAGTATAGTTTTTATTGTCATAATCAGAACGGAATACATAATATTTAACAGTATGAACAAGGCTATGCAGCATAACGGCTATCAAAACAGATATGTTTTTTTATTTATTTCATCACTCGTTTTTGCTGCAACATTTATAGCTTTATGTGTTTATTGGAGTACAATACTAAAGGGTAAATCAGACATTTTTTATAGACTTCTACGATTTATTATTCCTGCCCTAATCCTATTTGTTGTTTTTATCTTTATGTTAAATATGTTTTTTGGATTCCTACCCATTTAGAAAAAACAACCGTCAATTGACGTAAAAAGGTATCAGCCACAGATACTTATTCGTACTATGGCTGATGAAGTTATTTCGTAACCGATCAATAATCACCTCTCTGTTCAAGTAAGGAAGTTGTTGGTAACCGAAAGCCGCCGCGGAAATGCGCAATGTCCGCGGCGGTTTTCTTGCTTTTTGATTGGAATTGTGTATAATGATTCTTGATACTAATCCTTAATAAAGGTGATGATTAAGGATTAGCATAAACTGATATGGAGTATGACGATGGAACTGAAAAAACTGCCCTGCCGCTTCTCGGTATGCAAGGTGGCGGATATCGCCGCTGTCGATCTTCAAAAGGATTTTACCTTCATCGGTAAGACGGACGAGGAGCTCTCGCTCGTGTGCCGCACCGAGGATGTACCCGACCACACCACGGAGCGTGACGACGGCTGGAGGGGCTTCCGCATCCAAGGGGTGCTGGATTTCTCCCTGATCGGGATTCTCTCAAAGCTCTCCGCGATCTTAGCGGAGCACAAGATCGGCATTTTTGCCGTATCGACCTACAACACCGATTATATCTTCGTCAAGGAAGAAAACTACGACCGCGCGTTGAGCGCATTGGCGGCTCAGGGCTACACCGTTATGGATTAAGACGCGGAAATCAGCAGAAAGAAGGTGAGCGCATGCACGATATATGGAACCCGTGGCACGGCTGCAAAAAGTGCAGTGAGGGCTGTCAGAACTGCTATATGTACTTCCTCGATGAACAGCGCGGCAAGAACGGCGCGGATATCTACAAGACAAAATCCGGCTTTCGCTATCCGCTGTCCAAGGATCGCCGCGGCCGCTACAAGGTCGAGAGCGGCGAGCAGCTCCGCGTGTGCATGACCTCGGATTTCTTTTTACAGGAGGCGGATTTGTGGCGGGATGAAGCGTGGAGCATCATCCGTCAGCGCCCCGACGTGGTCTTTTTCCTCTTGACAAAACGCCCCGAGCGTGTGGCTGAGTGCCTGCCGTATGACTGGGGCGACGGCTGGGAGAACGTCTTTTTCAACGTGAGCTGTGAGAACCAGCGGCGTGCCGACGAGCGCATCCCGATCCTGCTGTCCCTGCCCTTCAAGCATAAGGGCGCCATGTGCGCGCCGTTCATCGGCGCCGTGAGCCTGAGAGAATATCTGCCGAGCGGACAGCTCGAGCAGGTCATCTGCGACGGCGAGAATTATGCGGGCGCGCGGCCGTGTCACTATGAGTGGGTCAAGCAGCTCAGCGACGAGTGCAGGGAGTATAACGTCACCTTCGCCTTTGTCGGCACAGGCAGGCGCTTCGTCAAGGACGGCAGGATGTACCGCATCGAGAGCAGCGAGCTGCAGGCGAGCCAGGCGCACAAGTCGGGCTTGAGCTACAAGGGCAAGCCGATCGACTTCAAGCTCACCAACCTGCTCGGCATGCCTCTGCGAGAGGAGCGCTGCTATCAGCCGTACTTTTCGGAGAAGTGCCAAACCTGCGGCATGAGGATCATCTGCAACGGCTGTACCCGCTGCGGCAAATGTGAGCCGAAATAAACGGACAGGTCGCGCGTGACTTTTCATCTACATGAAAACATTTTTCTACTGTCATTGCGAGGGGCGCAAAGATTAAAGTTCCCTCAATTCGTTCGAACACTCTGACCCAGAAATCACCTATTTTTCGATTGTGAAAAAATATAAATTTCTCTTGCGGAAGATACAAAATCTTGTGATTTTCGGTTATTTTTCTTCAAAATATATTAAAAATCCGTTTATTTTCCAATGGGAATTAACGGTTACAAAGTGACATTATTTTTATTCAAAAAGGAATTAACCGTTAACAAACTGATATGAAAATGGGCAACCTGTAACTGGAAATTACAGGGGTCTTCTGTTACAATATAATTGTAGGAAATAAAACAACTGTTCGAATAATTGAAGGAGATGATTGCATGAAGATCAATGTAAGAGGAGAACACGTATCCGACAAAATTATCAATATGTATGTCAGCGAGCTTGTCAAAGCGCACCCCGACAAACACATCGACGCGGTGGATATCTTTGTCGAGGGGGACAAGATGAAAGTCAGGCTGATGCACGATCTCGATCGCTCCGCTTGAAGTGAGAGCGGAGAAGAGATTCCGCAAAAACCGAATGAAGATAAACAGAATGAAGATATGGAATAACCTTACTCATATCCTCCTATACTAAGGTGTGGTTACTTCCATCGTGCCGAACCGCCGCTCTCCCACAGCGGCGGTTTTTGTTGTTGATACGGACATTACGGAAAAAAAGGAAGCGGATCGCTCCGCTCCCTTTTAACAAAGGCTCCCTTTTCTAAGGGAGCTGTCGCGTCAGCGACTGAGGG
>DNIP01000139.1:5973-7285 GCA_003499325.1 Oscillospiraceae bacterium | reverse complement strand
GTTGTTGACGTCGGCACCAAGACCGAGCAGAAGCTGATCGACGATATCGGCGCCGGTTTAGGCCTGACCAAGGACGATGTCAAGACTGTTTTTGAGGAAAACAAGAAAGATACAGCGGATGGCGATATCACTACCACCTGGTCCTATGATGATTCCGTTCTGCCCTCAGGTTCTACTCCCCATACTCACACTCCCGGCGAGCCGGTACAGGAGAACGTAGTACCCGCTTCCTGCTCGGAAGAAGGCTCCTATGACGAGGTTGTATACTGCACCGAGTGTCAGGAAGAGATCTCCCGTGAGACTAAGACCATCGACAAGCTCGCTCATACTCCCGGCGAGCCTGTACAGGAGAATGTAACGGTCACCCACGATAAGACTACCTATGACGAGGTTGTTTACTGCACCGAGTGTCAGGCAGAGATCAGCCGTACTCCCGTTGAGCTTCCGATCATCACCCATACCCTGACCTTTGTTCCCGAGGTTCCCGCTACCGAGCAGGCTGAGGGCACCAAGGCGCATTATACCTGCTCCGGCTGTGACAAGCTCTTCTCCGACGCTGACGGTGAGGTAGAGGTTACCGCGGCTGATTTGGTCATCCCGAAGCTGGTACATATTCACACTCCCGGCGAGGCAGTTCGTGAGAACGAAGTTCCCGCATCCTGCACCGTGGACGGCTCCTATGACGAGGTCGTATACTGCACTGCGTGTCAGGAAGAGATCTCCCGCGAGCACAAGACCATCAAGGCTCCCGGTCACGAGCTGCACTTTGTTGCTGAGGTTCCCGCTACCGCTACCAAGGACGGAGTGAAGGCACACTATGCTTGCGAGAACTGCGACAAGCTCTTTGCTGACGCAGAAGGTGCTGTAGAAGTTACCGCTGAGTCGCTTATCATTCCCGCAGAGTTTATCCGCGGCGACGTGAACAGCGACGGCACGTTTGACGCTCGCGATGTTACCGCTCTCCAGCGTAAGTTGGTTGAGTATGACGTTGAAAACTACAACGCGGTTGCTGCCGATGTCGATCTCGACGGTACTGTTGACGCGATCGACGTAACCCTGATGCAGCGCGTACTGGCTAACATCACCACTTGGGAAGCATGGGACGCTAAGCATGCTGCTTGATCATTACGATCATTTAAAATGAAATAAAACGATCCCCGGGGAGTGATCCTCGGGGATTTTTTGTGCGGATAATATATATTGTAGAGGACGCCGAGCCCTGAAAAGAAGCGTTGTTCTGCTCCGCATTTGATTGACATTGATTGGAAAGGTTTCGGTACGTCGACAAGCAGTGGCGCTTAGCCAATCGCGA
>DNIP01000139.1:5672-5862 GCA_003499325.1 Oscillospiraceae bacterium | reverse complement strand
GTTGCATGGGAGTTGTATGCCAAATCAAGATTTGGACAACTCCTCAAGCGCCGTACCCTACGGAGAAATTGATTTGCTCCGCACTGATAATGATTGAACGGAAAGGCTACGGGAGGAGCAAGCCCCTCCCCTACAATAGATGTTTCAGCTTTACATTTTGCTCAGAAAAAAACACGCTCTATAACAAAAG
>DNIP01000139.1:1845-5539 GCA_003499325.1 Oscillospiraceae bacterium | reverse complement strand
ATTACTCGGCAAAGCCTGTCTCGATCAGTTCAACCAGACCTTCTACCGCGTCAGTCTCGTCAGGACCGTCCGCAAAGATCTTTACGGTAGTACCGCCGATGATACCAAGGGAAAGAACGCCGAGGAGTGACTTGGCGTTAACTTTTCTCTCGTCCTTCTCAACCCAGATAGAAGACTTGTACTCGTTCGCCTTCTGGATGAAGAAAGTAGCAGGACGGGCATGCAAGCCTGCCTTGTTCTGAACTAATACTTCCTTAACGTACATAATGATACCCTCTTTTTTCTCGAAAATAATACAGTATTTTTTGGTTGCTTCCTTATTATATCCTCGATTGTGCGGTTGGTCAACAGTCGAAAATCATTTTTGTTTTGATATCTAACAGTCGAAAACAGGAGGTCTTTTTTATTGTGCAAAATAACCAAGGTGTGGATAACTATTTGTTGTATTCGACAAGAGAAAATGAGGAATCAAGGCAAAAAATGGGAAATCACTGCGGTTTGTCATCGGTCGCTTCTTTGATGATCTGCTCCGCGAGCCGGCGTTCTTTCTCGCTCAATTTGGCGTGCTCGATCATGTCGGGGCGCTTCTTTGCGGTCTCGATGATACTCTGCTCCCTGCGCCATTTATTGATGTTCTCATGGTGACCGCTGAACAGCACGGGCGGTATCTCCTCGCCGCGCCAAATCTGCGGCTTGGTGTACTGCGGGTATTCGAGCAGTCCGTCATAGTGGCTCTCGAGCTCAAAGCACTCGTCGTCGCTGAGCACACCCGGTTGCAATCGCGCGAGCGAATCCGTCAGCACCAGCGCGGGCAGCTCACCGCCGGTGAGTACATAGTCGCCGATGGAGATCTCTTCATCGACATAGCGATCCAGCACACGCTGATCCACGCCCTCATAGTGGCCGCATAACAGGCAGATGTTGTCATATGCCGACAGCTCCTTGAGCTTTTGCTGGGTAAGAGGTTTTCCCTTGGGGGAAAGATAGATCAAATGCGGCTCGTCGCCTGTTTGTTCACAAATGCTTTCATAGCACAGGGCGATGGGCTCGGCGAGCATCAGCATCCCCATGCCGCCGCCGTAGGTAGTATCGTCAACGCGCTTGTGCTTGTCAAAGGCATAGTCGCGGAGCTGATGGCACAGGATCTCGACCGCACCCTTTTTGCGCGCTCTGCCGATGATGCTCTCGCTGAGCACCGACTCGCACATCTCGGGGAAGAGGGTGATGATGTCAATCCTCATCGTCGAACAGTCCTTTCATCGGATGGATATAGACCGCGCCCAGATCAAAGTCGAAGCGGTCGAGGATATCGGGGATGACGGGGATATAGTACAGCTTGCTGCCCAGCTTGCCGTTCTCCGCCTTCATCTCATAGACGTCGTTGGAGCCTGTTTTGAGGACGTCCCTGACAACGCCGTATACCGTGCCGTTATCCGCGTCGGTCACCTTGAGCCCGATGATATCCTGCACAAAGTGCTCGCCCTCGTCGAGCTTGACGTCCCTGCGGTCGATGTAGAGGATCTTGCCGCGGAGCTTGTCGGCTTCTTCGATGGAGCCAATACCCTTCGCCGTCATCAATGCGATATTTTTATGCGGACGGCAGGAAACGGCGATCGCCGTCATGCCTTCGTCCAGATAGAGTGTTTTGAATGTTTTGAGAAAGTCGGGAGAATTCGCCCAGCACTCCACTCGCATCTCACCGCGGATGCCGTGGGTGCCGACGATCTTGCCGACCTCGAGATATTGTTTTTGCATAGGCTTACGTCCTTTGTTAGCGGTCAGTGATCAGGGGATGATACCCTGTCGCCTGCATGATAAAGCAGGAGGAGATTGTCTTTATTATAGCGAGAATCGCGCATGTTTTCAACATTTATTTGTTTTCATCTTGCAAAGTGGGAGAGGGGACTTTATAATGGAATAAAAATCATCCGAACGGAGAGGGTAGCATGAAAGGATTTAGAAGAATCGGAAAGCTGTTGCATCGCACGGGAACAATCAAGATCTTTTTCGCGTATCTGGTCGTATTACTGATCGGCGGGATCCTGCTGTCGTTCATCGAGCCGCAAGTGCACGGCATCTTTGAGGGCTTCTACTTTTGCTTTGTCGCGTCGTCGACCATCGGCTTCGGCGATATCGTGCCCGTCACGGTGTTCGGCAGGGTCATCACCATCATCGTCACACTGTTCGGCGTGCTGACGGTCGCGATGGTGCCCGGCGTGGTGGTCGCCTATTATACGGAGTATCTCAAGCTCAAAGAGAAGGAAACGATCTCGACCTTTCTCGAAAAGCTCGAGAACCTGCCCGAGCTGAGCAGGGAGGAGCTCACGGAGCTATCCGAGAGGGTGAAAAAGTTTAATCAAAATAAGTAATAATTTTTTCTAATAAAACAGCGAAAAGACAGATACAATAAAGAACAAAGCGCACCCGATGGGGTGCGCTTTTGTGCTATGGAATGTGGAATTAGTCGATTTCTACCATAACCTTCTCGTCCTTGCGGATCGCGGCGGAACGTGCTACCGTGCGGATCGCCTTAGCGATTCTGCCCTGCTTACCGATGATTCTGCCCATATCGCCCTCTGCAACATGGATGTGATACACGATGGTACCCTCTTCGTTAGGTTCGTCAACGGTCACGGAAACCGCGTCGGGCTCTTCAACCAAGCCCTTAGCAATCGTAAGAAGTAAGTCTTTCATAATTATGGTCCTTTCGCAATTACAATGAGAAATACTATTGATTAAGTATTCCGGTTTGAAATACTTAGATAATGCCTGTGTTCTTCAATAAAGCCTTTACGGTATCGGTCGGCTGTGCGCCCTTGGCGATCCATTCCTTAACCTTATCGGCATCTACGTTAACCTCAGAGGGCTCGGCGGTGGGCTTGTAGGTACCGATTTCCTCGATGAAGCGGCCGTCGCGCGGATAACGCGAGTCAGCTACAACAATACGATAGAAGGGGTTCTTTTTCGCACCCATTCTTTTCAGTCTGATTTTTACCATGGTCTTACCTCCTGTCTGTTTAGAATAGTATATCTAATTTACAATCGGAAATCGTAAATTATCTGAACGGATTGCTCCGTGATCAGCAAATTTGGTGAACGGTGAATGATGAATGGTGAACGGTGAATGGCGGGCTCTGCCCGCACCCGATTATACTATATCAAAATCCAAGTGGGTTTCCGACAACCGTTAACCGATCTCCGTTAACCGTTAACCGAAAAATTACATCCCCGGGAAGCCGCCTGTGCCGCCCATCGGGGGCATGCCGCCGTTTGAGTTGAGCATCTTTCTGAGCTGTCTGCCCTTCTTGCCCTTGGAGGTGAACTGGCGCATCATCTTCTGGGTCTGCTCGAGCTGCTTGATCAGCCGGTTGACCTCCTCCACCGGTCTGCCGCTGCCTGCGGCGATGCGGCGCTTGCGGGAGGGGTTGAGCAGTCCGGGGTGCTCTCTCTCGGCAGGGGTCATCGACAGAATGATCGCCCTGTTCCAGTCGAGAATGCGCTCGTTGATATCCATCTCATCGACCTTGTTGCCTACGCCCGGGAGCTTACTCAGGATTCCCTTGATGGGGCCCATGTTGCGCACCTGGTCGAGCTGGGCAAGCATGTCGTTGAAGTCCATTTTATTTTTGAGCATCTTGCGGGCGAGCTCCTCCGCCTTTTCCTGGTCGAGCTTCTGCTCCGCTTCTTCGATCAG
>DNIP01000139.1:401-1764 GCA_003499325.1 Oscillospiraceae bacterium | reverse complement strand
ATGCGGGACGCCATACGGTCGGGGTGGAACATCTCGAGATCCTCGAGCTTCTCGCCCGTACCGGAGAACTTGATCGGCTTGCCGGTGACCGCCTTGACGGACAGCGCGGCGCCGCCTCGGGTATCGCCGTCGAGCTTCGTCAGGATCACGCCGGTGATATCCAGCAGCTCGTTAAAGGTCTTGGCGACGTTGACAGCGTCCTGACCGGTCATTGCGTCGATGGTCAACAGGATCTCGTTGGGGCTGACAGCCGCCTTGATGTCCTGCAGCTCCTTCATCAGCGCCTCGTCGATATGCAAACGGCCGGCGGTATCGAGGATCACGATATCGTTGCCGTAGTCCTTAGCGTGCTTGATCGCCTCTTTGGCGATGGTGACGGGGTTTTCGGTGCCCATCTCAAAGACCGGCACCTCCGCCTTTGCGCCGACGACCTTGAGCTGTTCGATCGCCGCGGGACGGTAGATATCGCAGGCGACCAGCATGGGTCGGTGATCCTGCGCCTTGAGGTATTTGCCCAGCTTAGCGGCATGGGTGGTTTTACCGGCGCCCTGTAAGCCGCACAGCATGATGACGGTCGGCGGCTTGGAGGCATAGTCCAGACGCGCGTCCTCAGCGCCCATCAGGTTGACAAGCTCCTCGTTGACGATTTTAATGACCATCTGAGCGGGCGTCAGGCTCTCCATAACGTCGGCGCCGATGGCGCGCTCGGTGACGGTGTTGGTAAAGCCCTTGGCGACCTTGAAGTTAACGTCGGCTTCGAGCAGCGCCAGGCGCACCTCGCGCATCGCTTCCTTTACGTCGGCCTCTGTCAGCTTGCCCTTGCTCTTGAGCTTTTTGAAGGCGTTATTCAGTTTATCGGATAAGCTCTCAAATGCCATTGCGGTCAACTCCTTTCAGCCTGAACATCAATCGCTGTTCAGCTGCATCAGATCTTCTATCTGTTCGAGCAGCGGTGTGATATCGCCGCTCTCGGTGTGTTTGATTTTGTCGATCAGCCCGCGCACGGCTTCATCGCGTTCCTGACGCTGACGATACGCCTTGAGCAGACCGAGCTTTTGCTCATATTCATAGAGCTTTCGCTCGGCGCGGCCAAGGGAATCGCGCACCCCCTGGCGGCTGATATGCAGGATCTCGGCGACCTCGGACAGGGACAGATCCTCGTTGACGTACAGTTCAACGACCTGCCGCTGTGAATCCTTGAGCAGCTCCGCATAAAAATCGTAGAGCAGTGAGATATCCGGCTTGCTGTTCATGTGGCGCTTCATCCTCCCTGTAAAGCAAAGAACTTTACACCTCGGCTATTATAACACCCTGTACCGGGAATGTCAAGTATTTTGCAATAATACTAAGTATCATTAAAACA
>DNIP01000139.1:0-320 GCA_003499325.1 Oscillospiraceae bacterium | reverse complement strand
TAAATTCCGCATAGCGGTGTTGTCGTCGTCGTTCGCTGTGCTCGGTAGGCATATCCGGTTGGTATGCCTTGACCTCGTGCCGCGACTCCTCCTCTCCCCATAACGCGGGGCGTTATGGGGACCCCAAGAGTTGACATACGCCAGCAGTGACACTAAGCCAATCGCCGACACGCGTGTCCGCTCTTGGAGTGTTGTTGCATGGGTGTTGTTAGCCAAATCAAAGATTTGGACAACACCTCAAGTATGCCTGCGTCCTCCGCCTTGCTCTGCGAAATTTCTCGCTAACAAATTTGTTAAAGCGTTTAATGGATACTTAGTAT
>DNIP01000050.1:573-7540 GCA_003499325.1 Oscillospiraceae bacterium | reverse complement strand
AAAGAGAAAAGCAGTGGTAAAGAAGTATCGTGATCACAATACTTCATTCCGTTATAAAGGGTGTTTTTCAAATTACCCTACGATAATAATACTAAATCGAAAAGTCAAATATTTTCCATAAAGGAAAATAAAATAGAAAAATGCACAAAATCGGCAAAGTATACAAACCTTCCCTCTTTTGTGCATATAATATCACCAAAATAATTTTTAATTATTTCACTGTTCTCTCATCTGTAACGATATGTTCGACCGTGTCGTGCTCTTTGTCGAGGTAATCCTTCAGGAATGAAGGATAAAAGCGATGGTGTTCCAGCTCCTCGATCGGTACCCAAATCATACGTTCTTTATCATTGAAGTGGGTATAGCTGTTGCTTTACAGCTCCTTTGTCCCGCGCGGCTTCATCAAAAAGTAGAATGATATCTCGTGACACGACAGCCCCTTGTCATAGGCGCCGTCGCCGTTCCAGAAGTTTTCGTGAATCACGGCAAGACGGTCGATCTCATACCGAACGCCTGTTTCCTCAGCCACCTCGCGCAAAACCGCCTGTTGAGCCGTTTCCCCGTGATGGACGCCGCCGCCGACAGAATAGAGATACTCTTCTTTTTCATTTCCGACCAACAAAACACAACCGTCCTCGACGATGATCGCGGCGGCTCGGTATCGAAACCAGTCTTTTCCCTCTGTAAAACAACAATCGCGAGTCATGTTTTCTCCTGTCATCGGGACGGTGTGTGCGGCTTCACATACACCGTGTTGTAGTGCACATAGATCACCTTGCCGGGCAGAGCGCCGTTGGGCTTGCTGACGTTTTTGACGCGGGTGTAATCGACCGGTACCTGCGCGCTGTCCCTACCCTTGCTGTGTGCGGCGGCGATCTGCGCCGCCTCCATGATCGCGGTATCGCTGATCTCTTTGCCCTCGGCGCAGATGATCACGTGCGTGCCGTGGATGCCCTTGGTGTGCAGCCACATATCGTTCTTTTGCGCCGTTTTCAGCGTCAAAAGATCATTCTGCTTATTATTCCTGCCGACCAGAATTCGAAAACCGTCGGAGCTTGTATACTCTATCGGCGGCAGGGGCTTATCCTTGCGCTTGACGTTCCCCTTGTTCGCCTTGAGATAGCCTTGCTCTCTGAGCTCCGCGCGGATCGCGGACAGCTCCGATTCCGTCTCACAGCGCGACAGCTCATCCTGCACGCTCTCAATGTAGCTGAGCTCCTCGGTCGCCTTCTCGATCTGCTCGGTGAGCATTGTTTCACGCGTCTTAGCCTTGTTATACTCCTTATAGAACCGCTGGGCGTTCATCGCAGGCGAGATCGTGGGATTGAGGCGGATCGTCAGCGGCGCGTTGTCCTCAGTATAAAAGTTCTCTACCGTCACGGCGCTTGCCCCGCGCTCGATGCGGTACAGGTTCGCCTGCAAAAGATCGCCCTTGATCCGCAGTTGTTCGCGGTCGGCGCACTTCCTTAATTCCGCTTTTTGCAGATTGATCTTGCGCGACAGGCGGTCGATCGTATTGCTCAGCAGCTTGCCGATATCGGCGGACTTCGCCTTCATCCGCGCGAGGAGGTCACGATCGGAAAAGAAGGTGTCGAGCAGCTCGCTGAAGCTGTCAAAATGCCTAACGTTCAGCGCGCCCTCATACTGGCGCACATCCATAAAGCAAAAATCCATCGGCGAGCCGTCCGCCTTATCGATCAGGGTCGGCTCACCTTTGCCCGATTCGACCATCTCCTTGAGCGCTTTGACCTGCGTGAGCATATCGCTGTCCGCGGCACGGAAGCAAAGCTCACGCGCGACCATCGGTGAGATGCCCTGAATCGTGTTCAGCACCGCGCGGTCATCCCCGCCGAGCATATCGATCCGCTCGACGATCTCCTCGGGCGCGCACTCCTCGATACACAGCTTATCCTGCATACGGGGCAGCTCATACGGCATCTTCGGGAGCAGGACGCGCTCCTCGGATACCGAAAAGTCGATCCTCCGCACCGTGTCTATGACCCTATCCTCGCCGTCGGTGAGAACGGCATTAGAGTAGCGCCCCATGATCTCGATATACAGCCGCAGCTGTTCGCGGTCGCCGATCTCATTGACCGCCTCAAAATGCAGGCACAAAACGCGCTCATTCTTCGGCTGGGTGATATCGCTGAGCCTTGCGCCGCCGAGACGCTTTCTCAATAGCATACACAGCATCGGCGGTACGGGAGGATTCTCGATCGAGCAGGCGGAGATATGCACCCGCGGCGCATCCGACAGGCGGATTAGCACCTTCTTGGCGCCGTCCTGCGTGCGAAACGCGAACACCAGCTCATCACGCGCCGGCTGATAGATTTGATTGACGCGCGAACCAATCAGCACGTCGCTCATCTCGCGCCGCACCATCGTCATCATGATTCCGTCAAAAGCCATGCTCTCACCTCCTTTTCAAAAACAAAAATCCTGAAATCTGCCATTACGATATTGTAGTAACTGTTTACTTTCATCACTATGTTTGCTAAACTACTCGTGCAAGGAGTTATCCTGACACGGTAGGCGGTTAACCCTCTTTTGACAATAGTCATAACAGAGGGACTGTGACCCTCTGTTCATATAGAAACCCAACCGGGAATATGAGGAGAGGGTGATACGTATGGAATATGCCACTATCATTACTTTAGTGGTGATACTTTGTATCATTGTTTCCATAAAGAAATAACCGCCCATCTGCACTAAGGGCGGTTGTTTCTCTTAACAACTATCTTTAGGGCTAACCGTCTATCGGATAGCTCCTTGTATTTATATTATAGCATGATTTACCTTGTTGTCAACATTATTTATGATATTTCGTTCCCTTGGAAATCTGGAACGCGCGGTAGAGCTGTTCGAGCAGCATCACGCGGCAGAGCTGATGCGGAAAGGTCATCTTCCCCATGCTGAGCTTTAAATCCGCGCGCGTCTTTAGCTCGTCGCTCAGCCCCCAGCTGCCGCCGATGATCAAGTCGATCGTGCTGTGCGTCATGCTGATATCCTCGATACGGTCGCTGAGCTCCTCGGAGCTGATATTCCTGCCCTCCACGCACATCGCGATCACATAGTCGCCCTTGCCGAGCTTCTGCATGATCCGATCGCTTTCGGCAGTGATGGTACGCTTGGTCTCCGCGTCGGACGGGTCATCGCCCACGCGTTCTTCGTTTATTTCAATGATATTTAGCTTGCACAGCGGCTTCATCCGCTTGCTGTATTCTTCGATCGCGTCGCGCCAATAACGCTCCTTGAGCTTGCCGACGCAGATAATGTTGATCGTGAGCATAGAGATCACTCCTGTAGGGCGAGGGCTTGCCCCCGCCGTGCCATGTGTTGGGATATGTTGCTTATGTTCGGTACGTCGATAAGCGCCGCCCCCTAAAAAATCACGGATTTTCCGTTGGTGACGACGGGCGCGACGTCGAGCGTATAGTCGGCGTTGAGAACCATTCCCGCACGGTTGAGCGCATCGATCGTTTCGTTCAGCGCGAGGTGCGGCGTGTTGTTCTCCTCGCTCAGGTGTCCGAGGATGATCCGCGTCAATCCCGCGCCGACAAAATCGGGCATCGCCTCCGCACAGGCGGCATTGCTCAGGTGTCCGTTGTCGGAGAGGATACGCTTCTTCAAAATATACGGATACATGCCCTCGCGGAGCATATCAATATCGTGGTTGGATTCAACGACCGCAAGGTGAGAGCGTGCGATCGCTGTGCGCGCGTCATCGGTCAGATAGCCCGTATCGGTCACAACACTCACCCTTCTGCCGTCGGGCGTGGTGACGGAGTAACCGCAGGGCTCCGCCGCGTCATGCGAGGTCGCGACGCGCTGTACACGAAAGTCATCCGTCTCGATGATATCCTCGATCACATTCAATCGCGCCGTTGCGGGCACCTTGTCGTTCTGCGCCAGATATGTGAGCGTGCCGCGGGAGGCGTAGAGCGGGATATCGTAGCGCTTGAGCAGCACCTTAAGGGCGCTGATGTGATCGGAATGCTCATGCGTGACGAAGATCGCGCTGACGTTACGCAGTGACAGATCATTCGCCGAGAGCGCCAGCTCGAGCTGTTTGAGATTGCGCCCCGCGTCAATCAATATCGCGGAGCCGTTGCCCTGTATGTAATAGGAATTGCCCTTGCTCGACGAGAAGAGCGGTACGATTTTAGCCATTGGTCAATATATCCCTTCAAAAACTACCAATCGGGTGTGGACAGCGCCCACCATCCATTATTCTTTATTCATTACTCAGTAGAAAAGCCACCCTGAGGTGGCTTTAAAAATCTTAAGCTGTTGTCGCTATCCTTGTGGGATCGGGAAGATAAATCTTCTTGATATCCGCGCCCAGGCTCTGGAACTTGGTGACCACATCCGAATAGCCGCGTTCGATGTAATTGATGTTCGAGATGCTCGTGGTGCCGTCCGCCACCAGTCCGGCGATCACCATCGCCGCGCCCGCGCGCAGGTCGGTCGCCTTGACGGGAGCGCCCGTCAGCTTACCGCCCTCGACGATCGCGAGTCGACCCTCGACAGAGATCTTCGCGCCCATGCGGACGAGCTCGCTGACATACTGATAGCGGTTATCCCACACGCTCTCGTTCACGATGGAGGTTCCCTTGACGGTGGACAGCAGCGCGACAAACTGCGGCTGGCAGTCGGTCGGGAAGCCGGGGTGAGGCATCGTCTTGATGTTGACGCGGTTGAGCGGACGCTTGGTGGCGTCTACGATGACCGCCTCATCATATTCCTCGATCTCACAGCCCATCTCCATCAGCTTGGAGCTGATGCTCTCCAAATGCTTGGGTGTGATGTTGCGGATCGTGACCTTGCCTCTGGTCGCGGCAGCGGCAGCCATATAGGTGCCCGCCTCGATCTGATCGGGGATGATGGAATAGGTAACGCCGCGCAGATAATCCACGCCGCGGATCTTGATGACGTCGGTACCGGCGCCGCGGATGTTGGCGCCCATGGAGTTGAGGAAGTTCGCCAAGTCAACGATATGCGGTTCCTTGGCGGCATTCTCGAGGATGGTCTGACCCTCCGCCTTGACGGCGGCAAGCATCAGGTTGATGGTCGAGCCGACCGATACGGTATCGAAATATACTCTTGCGCCGTGGAAGGAGCCCGAGGTGGTGCTTTCGATAACAGCGCCGTTGACCAACTCATTGTGCGCGCCCATCATCGCAAAGCCCTTTAAGTGCTGGTCGATCGGACGCACGCCGAAGTTACAGCCGCCGGGCAGGGCGACCTTGGCATTATGGAAACGTCCCAGCAACGCGCCCAAGAGATAGTAGGACGCGCGCATACCGCGTACCGCGTCATGGGTCGCCTCCCATGTGTTGATGGGTCTGGGGTCGATATCCAAGGTATTCTTATCGACGCGGCGCACCATCGCGCCCATATCCTGCAGGATATTCGCGATCAGCGACACGTCGGAGATGTTCGGAATATTTTCAATACGGCAGGGCTCGTCACACAGCACTACCGCGGGGATGATCGCTACCGCCGCGTTCTTTGCGCCGCTGACGGTCACTTCGCCGAATAAGGGCTTTCCGCCGTTGATAACTATCTTTTCCAAAATCTGTACACTTCCTAACAACTGCTCTTTAGTTTCTGTTTTATGTCCGCTTCCATCTTTCTCAACAAAATACAACAACCTGAGCGGACGCTCCGAATATATGGTACGCGATCAATTCGCGTATGAATCAAATGGGTCTGCTATAGTGTGCATTTTCGCACACTAAGCCTATTCTGCTTATACAATACGATAATACAAAGCGGACACAAAGTCAACCGAAAAAACCTTTTGTAATCTTTTTTAGTGATTTTGTATGTTTTTATCCGTGCCGTCTGTATGCTTTTTCTATACTTATTATTCTTTTATGTAATTATTTTGTAATCAATTCCGCTTTTTTTCCGCACTTCCGCAAATTTGCTGTTTCAGGATTTCTTCTTGCTTGCGCTGACTGCTCAAATCCACTATAATGAAAGAGAAAACTCTTGAAAGGATCTCTGCCATGAAGAAGTATCTTCCCGCCTTGATCATCTTCGCCGTATTTGAAGCGATCGCGGTCACGCTGTGGCTGACGATGGACAACCTGTTCTATCTGTTCAACTTCTCCTATATCGGCGTCTGTATCGCAGTCGGGCTGGCGCTTTATAGCGCGGGATGGAAGCACGCGCGTCGTTTCGTCCAGTTCGCTGTCGGCAGCTATATGCTGGTTTACCTCGGCTTGATCTGCAATGAGAATATGCAGATCGAGGGCTTTTGGTACTACCTGTTCACGGGCGTATTTGAAGCGGCGACCATCCACTATGCCGTCGCCAAGATCTTCGGCCCGCTGCTCTTCGGACGCGGCTGGTGCGGCTACGCCTGCTGGACGGCGATGATCCTCGATCTGCTGCCCTATAAGACGCCGCAAGCGCCGCGCAAAAAGCTCGGCTTCATCCGCTATTTTACCTTTGCCGCGTCGCTGATTCTTGTCGCGGCACTGTTCCTGACGCACGTCGGCAACCTCGAGCGAATGATGTTCTGGCTGTTCCTCGGCGGCAACCTCCTGTACTATGCCGTCGGCATTATCTTAGCGTTCGCGTTCAAGGACAATCGCGCTTTCTGCAAATACATCTGCCCGATCACGGTTTTCTTAAAGCCGATGAGCTACTTTTCTTTGATCCGCGTCAAATGCGACGAGAGCAAATGCGTACACTGCGGCAAGTGCAAAAAGGTTTGCCCCATGGACGTTGAGGTCGACAACAACAGCCGCAAGCGCAAAAATGCCACCGAATGTATTTTATGCTACGAATGTACCAAGGTATGCCCGAAAAAGGCGCTGAAATAATCAAAAAATCCATACGATAACAAAGGAGGTCGTCCGTCCGCGGATGACCTCCTTTGTTGCTATCTGTATTGTACTGATTGCAATAAATACTGCAAATACCGCACTTACTCATGCCAGTATTTTCTGTCGAG
>DNIP01000050.1:0-407 GCA_003499325.1 Oscillospiraceae bacterium | reverse complement strand
GTCATGCCGAGCTTATCAAACGCCGCCTTCAGCATCCGATCCGCCTTGTCGTCGATCTGACAGACGTCCTCGAACATCGCCGCCTCGATATGCGCGTTGCACTTGGTTTTCGATTGCTGAAAACGCTCCGTCTGGATCGCGCGCGCGGCGTTGACGCGCTTGCGGATATCGTCGGATTTTTCCTCGCCGCTTTTGGCGGTCAGATCGTCATATTCCACCGGCGGCACCTCGATATGGATATCGATGCGGTCGAGCAGGGGACCCGACACGCGGTTGAGGTATTTATGCACCGCCGCGTCCGAGCACGAGCACTGCTTTTTCGGGTGGTTATAGTAGCCGCAGGGGCAGGGATTCATCGCGGCGATCAGCATGAACTCGGAGGGATAGGTATAGGTGCCGTGAGCGCG
>DNIP01000112.1 GCA_003499325.1 Oscillospiraceae bacterium | reverse complement strand
AAGCAGGCGATCAGTTGATCGCGCCTGACTCTGATTTCTTCTCCGCGTTTGTCTTTAAGATCCAGGCAAACATGAATAAGGCGCACCGTGACCGCGTGGCGTTCATGCGTATCTGCTCCGGTAAGTTTGACAAGAACATGGAAGTCTACCATGTGCAGGGCGACAGAAAGATGAAGCTCTCACAGCCGCAGCAGATCATGGCGCAGGAGCGTGAGGTCGTTGATGAAGCCTATGCGGGCGATATTATCGGCGTATTCGATCCCGGTATGTTCTCGATCGGCGACACCATCGTCACGCCCGGTCAGAAATTCGCGTTCAAGGGCATTCCGACCTTTGCGCCGGAGCACTTCGCACTGGTACGCCAAAAGGATACCATGAAGCGCAAGCAGTTCGTCAAGGGCATGAACCAGATCGCGCAGGAGGGTGCGATCCAGATCTTCCACGAGCCTGAATCCGGTATGGAGGAGGTCATCGTCGGCGTTGTCGGCGTGCTGCAGTTCGACGTGCTGAAATACCGCCTTGAAAACGAGTATAATGTCGAAATCATCATGGAGAACACGCCGTATCAGTTCATCCGCTGGATCACCTCCGAGGTGGATTACAAGGCGCTGGATCTGGCGTCGGACACCAAGGTTGTAGCGGATTTCCGCGATAACAAGCTGCTGCTGTTCCGTTCGGAATGGAGCATCGACTGGGCGCTGGAGCATAATAAGGATTTGGCGTTACAGGACTTCGGCAACGCGGAATAATAATATTCGGTTGAGATCGCCACGTCGCTTATCGCTCCTCACAGCGACAATTTTATATAGACAGGCAAAACAGAACCACCTTGTGAATACACTTTCATGAGGTGGTTTTTTGTTCGGTTTTTTATCCTATATCAGTCAATATATTTTTCTGTTTATCCTCCATATTGCGCACGGCGAGAGCTTCCCGAAGCCGTTGAAAAAGGCGGAGGAACAGCATTATCTGGAGCTCGCCGCCAAGGGGGATATCAGCGCGCGCAATATCCTTGTCGAGCACAATCTGCGTCTTGTCGCGCATATCATCAAGAAGTATTATCAGAATTACGGCGGTCAGGATGACTTGGTGTCCATCGGTACGATCGGTCTGATCAAGGCGATCAACACCTTTGATCTCAATAAAAACATTAAGCTGTCGAGCTACGCGTCACGCTGTATTGAGAACGAAATCCTGATGTTCTTCCGCAACAACCGCAAATCGTCGCAGGACGTATCTTTAAACGATACGATCGACACCGACAAGGACGGTAATCCGCTGACATTGATGGACATTATGGCATCGGATATGGACGTAGCGGAAGATGTGGATACCAAGCTCCATCTGGAGGTGCTCAACCGATATATCGACGAGGTGCTCACCAAAAGAGAAAAGGAGATCATCATCAAGCGTTACGGCATCGGCGGAGAAAAGGTGCAGACGCAAAGAGAGCTGGCGAAAAAGCTCGATATCTCGCGCTCGTATATCTCCCGCATCGAGAAGAAGGCGCTCGAGAAGCTGAGGAGCCGTTATGAGCAGGGATAACGTGTACGAAACCTTTACACCGATAATTGATTAACCTTGACTATAGCGGAATTTAAAGTATAATAAAAGCAGTGCTTTCATATACATATCTCGGTGATTGTATGAAAGTCAAAACCATTTATCTGATCATACTGGCGGTTATTTTGATAACCTTTTGCATTGTAATGTATTCGGCGTTCTCCAACATTACCGCGCGTACCGCTTCCGAGGAGATCGATTCACAGCCGATGATCGTCATCGACGCGGGTCACGGCGGGGAAGACGGGGGAGCCGAGGTCGACGGCGTTCTGGAAAAGGATATCAACCTGAGTATCGCGGGCAAGCTATCCGATATCCTGCGCCTCTGCGGCTGTCGGGTGAAAGAAATCCGAGATGAGGATATCTCCGTTTATGACAGCGACGCGCAGACGATCAGAGAGAAGAAGGTCTCCGACCTCAAACGCCGCGTCGAGATCACGAACGCCGATGATCGCAATATCCTGGTCAGCATCCATCAAAACAAGTTCGATAATAGCGCCTACAGTGGCGCTCAGCTGTTCTATTCATCCAATCATGATAACAGTCGGGTGTTAGCGGAGGATATTCGCGGCGCGGTAGTATCGCTGCTGCAAAAGGACAATACGCGCGAGCTAAAGCCCGCGGGCTCCGATATCTATCTGCTGGATCACGCCGAGGTCCCCGCTGTGATCGTCGAATGCGGATTTCTTTCGAATGCGGAAGAACGGTCAAGGCTGATGGATGACGCCTATCAAAATGATATGGCATACGCCATCGCGATGGGCGTGTTGGAATATAGTTATTCACTCTCATCCAAATCATAATAGGTTGAGATTGCTACAGGCTTGACACGCATGTGTCA
This sequence comes from Oscillospiraceae bacterium, assembly GCA_003499325.1. Taxonomy (GTDB): domain Bacteria; phylum Bacillota; class Clostridia; order Oscillospirales; family Acutalibacteraceae; genus Ruminococcoides. The sequence goes on along the minus strand of DNIP01000112.1, from coordinate 2,123 downwards.
TCCCTCGCAATGACAATACAAAAAGGAATAATAATTATGGCTAAAATCAAAAGTGTATATATCTGCTCGGAATGTGGGTATGAAAGCCCCAAATGGTACGGTAAATGTCCGTCCTGCGGTGAATGGAACACCATGAATGAGGAAATCAAGGATACCGCTAAAACCGCGTCCGCGTCACGTTCACACGCGACCGCCTACGCGCCTGCTGTGCATATTCGTGAGATCGATACCACGGACGAGATCCGCTATCAGACAGGCTCCAAGGAGCTCGACCGCGTGATGGGCGGCGGTATCGTCAAGGGCAGTCTGATCCTCTTAGGCGGCGATCCCGGTATCGGCAAATCGACGATCCTGCTCCAAATCTGCGAATACCTCGGTCGTGCTCTCAAAATCCTCTATGTGTCGGGTGAGGAAAGCAAGCGACAGCTGAAGCTGCGCGCCGAACGCCTCGGCGTCAATTCAGAGAATCTCTATATCCTAACACAGACAGATGTAGAGTTGGTTTGCGAGACCATCCGACAGGACAAGCCCGATATCGTGATGATCGACTCCATCCAGACGATGTCGCTCTCGGAGCTGAATTCCTCTCCGGGCTCTGTCACACAGGTGCGTGAATCGACCAATTTCTTCATGCGTACCGCCAAAAGCATGGATATCCCGATGATCATCGTCGGTCATGTTAACAAGGAAGGCTCTATCGCGGGGCCGAAGGTACTCGAGCACGTGGTGGACGCGGTACTGCACTTTGAGGGCGACAGACAGATGAGCTACCGCATCCTCAGAGCGGTCAAGAACCGTTACGGCTCCACCAACGAGATCGGCGTTTTTGAGATGACGGATGAAGGGCTCAAGGAGGTCGAGAACCCTTCATTGATGCTGATATCGGGCAGACCGAAGAACGTCAGCGGCACCTGTATCGCGTGCGCGATGGAGGGCACCCGTCCGATCTTAGCGGAAATTCAGGCGCTGGCGGCTTCTACGGGCTTTGGCAACCCGCGCAGGATGTGCACGGGCTTTGACTACAATCGCATGAACATGATCATCGCGGTGCTGGAAAAACGCGCCGGCTACTACTTCAACAACACCGACGCATATATCAACGTCGTCGGCGGTTTACGCTTGGACGAGACCGCTGTCGATCTGGCGGTCGCGATCGCGCTGATCTCCTCGCTCAAGGATGTTCCCGTCAACGAGAATGCGATTGCGTTCGGAGAGATTGGACTCGCGGGAGAGATCCGCTCCGTCAGCCATGTGCAACAGCGCGTCAGCGAGGCGGTGCGTCTGGGCTTTAGCAAAATCATTATCCCATCCCACAACGCCAAAGACGTCAACGGCATCAACGGCGTTGAGATAGTCCCTGTCAAGAACGTGCGACAGGCATTTGAGGCGATCTGTGAATAAAGCGATCTTATCGGAACAATATCCGCAGTTTGCCGCCAAGTTGCAGGTATACGGGTATGAGGTCATCCCGAGCGAAACAATACCGTGTAACATGCCGTATGAACGCGATCACGCCGATTTGCAGTGCTTGATACTGCGTGATACGGCATTTGTTCTGTCGCACTGTAAAAGGCTTATTGGCGCGCTTTCCCGTGATTATCAGGTGATCGTGTGTGGTGATCGATTCAGCGGACAATATCCCGATAACACCTGTCTGAGCGCCGTACCATGCGGTAATAAGCTGCTTGGGAGGATCGCATCGCTGGATGAGAAGGTCAAGGAATTTTGCTATGATCATGATATCGAATTGATCAATGTCAACCAAGGATATGCCAAATGCTCCTGTGTGCAAATTGCAGATAATGCCGTCATCACAGCGGATAACGGAATGATCCATGCCTTGAGGGATACCGAGATCGACGTGCTCCCGATAGGGAAGGGGAGCGTCCGCCTCGAGGGCGCGGAATACGGCTTTCTCGGAGGTGCGTCAGGCTATGATCGTGATAATAAAGCCGTGTATTTCTGCGGCAATATTGAGCAGCATCCCGATGCAGAAAACATCAAAGATTTCTTTCAAACATATGGAACTAAGATCATCTGCTTGACAAAGGACACGCTCACCGATATAGGCGGGCTCATATTTTGTTAAAAATTTCACAATATAGGGGAGTAGCGAACAAAAA
>DNIP01000007.1 GCA_003499325.1 Oscillospiraceae bacterium | reverse complement strand
TGATAGGTTTTTCTACAGTCTGAGAGCCCATCCGCGAGGATGGGCTCTTTTTCTGTTTGACAACTTGACAAAATCCTCTTACTGTAGTTTAATGATACTGTAATCATTTCGAGAGATTTCTTGAACATTTTTTCAAAGGAAGGTACTATCATGAATATTGTTTGTTTGGACTTAGAAGGCGTATTGGTTCCCGAGATCTGGATCGCGTTTGCCGAGGCTTCGGGTATTCCCGAGCTCAAGCGCACCACCCGCGACGAGCCCGATTATGACAAGCTGATGAAATATCGTCTGGATATCCTCGATCAGCACGGTCTCGGCCTCAAGGAGATCCAGGAGACCATCGCAAAGATCGACCCCATGCCCGGCGCAAAGGCGTTTTTGGACGAGCTGCGCGCCACCACACAGGCGGTCATCCTCAGCGATACCTTCTCTCAGTTCGCAAAGCCCTTGATGGAGAAGCTCGGCTGGCCGGCGATCTTCTGCAATGAGCTGGTCGTGGATGAAAACGGCAAGATCACCGATTATAAGCTCCGCTGTGAAAAGACCAAGCTCACCACCGTTCGCGCACTCCAGTCCTGCGGCTTCGAGACCATCGCCTCGGGCGACAGCTTCAATGATCTCGCGATGATCCAAGCGAGCAAGGCGGGCTTCCTGTTCCGCGCGCCCGACAGTATCAAAGCGGATTATCCCGATATCCCCGCCTGCGATACCTATGACGAGCTGTTAAGCTTGATCAAAGCGGCTCTGTAAAATTTGAATAGTAGGAGGAGCTATGATGAAAAAGGTTTGTATTTTAGTTTTATTAATAGCTCTTCTGTTAACCGCTTGCTCACAGCAAAAGGCAAAAGAAACAGAGAGCACGAAGGATACAGCCGCACCAACGGCAAAAATCATAGCCGAAACGGAAGAAGTGACCATAGACTACTATGCTCTGATCGAAGAAGAAACCGTAGTTCTCCCAACAGTTTCTGATGATATTGACTACTATGAGATGCTTTTAGAGGAAGGGGAAAAATGGGAGAAGAATCCTACATCCCGTGGACCTGATCACGGTTACCAATATGCGAAAGAATGGGTAAGCACAGACGGGAGGATCTCATTTACTCTTGATACCAGATGCGGTCCGTTCGATCGTACATCTCCGGAAGCAACGTATACGGTTGACGGTGAAACTTATCAAACACGTGCAGAATTTAATATTTTATCTGATCAGTATTTCCAAATGGAATTATCTACCGGAAAATATTATACCCATATTATTTCCGGCCCTTTTGAATATGACCATGACGAACAATCGTTTATCGTTACCGTTGATTCAGATATTCTTTACTCATCTAGTAGGTACGATCTCAATCTGTCTAAAGATGAATTCAACGCAAAATATGGTGATCCTGATGTTCCATATTATCACGAAGGAGAAAAAGTAACCTTCAAAATGGTTAGATAGTATTCACATCTAAAGCAAAAAGCACCTCTTTTCGAGGTGCTTTTCTTTATGTCCTGATCACTTTGATCCTGTTGAGCAGGGGCTTGATCAATCGTGTAATCAACACCTCGACCACACCGAACGGTACCAGTACCGCCGCGCGATAGAGCAGTAACGTAAAGTACGGGATATTCATCATCCCGCTGAGAATCAGCGTATTCAGCGGCAGGGCGCACAGCAATAGTGTCGCGACCTTGGCGATGATGATATCCTTGAGCTTGAATTCGCTTTGATACAGCACCGCGCCGTAGATGATGCCCTCCCACACATAGCACGCTGTCAGCGCGGGATTCATGGAGAAGGCGGTCGGATTCGCCAGAATAATGGACAACACGTCGCCCGCGCCCGAGACGATCGCCGCGCATACGGGGCCGTACAGATAAGCGGTGATCACAATGGGGATGAACGAGAACCCGATCTTGACGAACGGCATGATCGCCAGCGTAAAGTTGGTAAAGATACCGAGGATGACCCGAAGTGCCAGCATCATCGCGCAGATGGCGAGCGTGTGCACATGGGTCAATTCCTTGGATGAACTAGCGAATTTTTTGATAATTGACATAAAAAGACCTCCTTTGCGCATCTCTTAGGCAAGCAGGATCATTGTCAGATACGCTGCTTGCTTCTATCGCATAAGGAGGTTTCCGTATGCAACAGCGGGATGCAAAGAATACACCGCGGGGCGCGTGTGCTCTTTTTCCGTCTTAGACTAAAGCGTCAGCTTTTCAAAGCATTTTCAGCTGCTTTCAAAAAGCGTCAGTCAGTGACAGAAAAAGCGGCGCGCCTCCTTCGTCCTGCCGTCAACTCCCCGTACGGCAAACACTTAACGCGTATTCTTTTACTCTGTTTAATATTTATATTGTCATTGCGAGGGCTGACTTCATCAGCCTGTGGCAATCTCAACCGATTGATAAACCGACACCATTATACTCCCTGTATCATGAATGTCAATAGCTTATCGACAGGGCTTCTCGAGATCGAGTGCAACCAAATCGTGGTGCGGCACCTGCTTATCCTCGGGCGGCAGCGCCATATAGTCGCCGAACGCCATTTTCAGATAGGCGTCATAGCCCTTCGGGATCGGCATCTGCAAGCCCTCAAACTCGTGATAGACGACCTCGCTGAACGCCTCCTGCGGATATTCGTTGACCATATATCCCGGTCCCGCGCACAGCTCCGTGCACTTTTTATGGGTGCGGAAGCCGTAGCGGGTCATCTTTTTCTCGTGCTTTTTCCAGATTTTGGTGCGTCTTTCACGAGAGGGAACCAGCTTCAACAGCACCGAGCTGACAAATTTGATCAAGCCGCCGTGCTTGCTGGGCACCACCTCGGTGATATACAGGCTGTACATCATTGCGTGATAGTACTGCCAGTAGCGCTGCCATCTGCTGTCGGGGCAGCCGTCCAGCGGGAATACATCCGTCACGATGCCGTGCGGCACGTCGATATCCTTTTGATTCTCCTTGATCATCGTCGCCGAGGTATCGACCAGCGTCGCAAAGCTGTTGCCGGTAAACACCTTGTCGCCGTCGGTTTTGAGCATCAAAAAGCGCTCATTGCTCTCGTGCTGCTGCCAGAGCCTTAGCATTCGCTCATAATCCCTGCGCGGCATCATCACGTCGATGTCGTCATCCCACGGGATAAAGCCGTTGTGACGGATCGCGCCGATCACGCAGCCGCCCAGCAAAAAGTAGGTCAGCTCATGCTTTTTACAGAATTCATCGAAATACACCAGCGATTCGAGCTCCTTGAGCTGGAGCTTTCTCAGCGTATCTCTGTCTACGTTAATGATCTCACTCATAATACTTCTTCATGTTCATCGTCATAGATGACGGTATTGTTCTTGACCGCTTCTTTGATCTCTTCGATCCTTCTCTGTGCGCTTCCGTCCAGACTGTGCTTCCAGAACGGCAGCTTGATCAGTCCGACCAGCGTTCCGATGCCGTAGCTGATATGCAGAATAGGGAAGAGCAGCGGCAGGATCAAAAACAGCGGATTGATGGATTTTTTGATGACGAATGCGCCGACGGTGTTGACGAAGTTGAACATCGTGTACATCGCCATGATGACCGCAAAGAATACCGGCTGATTCAGCAGCGCCCATAACAGCAGGGTGCCGATGATGGATAATAAAAAGACAAAGGGGATAAAGTGGAAGTAGCTCAGGCACTGCGGGCATACGCCCAGCGTCAGCCCGACCCAGTAGCCATTGCCGTATTTCTGCTTGATCATGCGCGAGAAGGTGCTGCGCGTGTGCTGGAAGGAGATGATCTCGGGACAGCAGCACATTTTGTAGCCCGCCTTGCGGATGCGGTAATGCAGCTCGTTGTCCTCGGTACGTCCCAAGTCCTCATTAAAGCCGCCGACCTCGGCGAACACCTCGCGCTTATACGCCGCGTGAAAGAGGCTGTCATGGTATTCCTTCTGCGCGGCAGGTCTGCGGTAATCCGCCACCGAGGAGCCGAACAGGCTTTCCTCCGCCGCGAGCAGGGTCTTTGTCCACGGGTTCGGGTTCGCGCAGATATTCGGTCTGCCGCCGCCGACGATATCCTCGCCCTCCTGAATATTGAACACATTGCGGGATACGAACTGGCGCGGGATCTTCGAGTGCGCGTCAACGCGGATGATGATATCGCCCGTCGCGTGCTCGATCGCGACATTCCACGCGCACGCCTGGTTCTTGCCGTCGGTTTTGTAGATCTTCACATCATAAAA
>DNIP01000141.1:23405-26158 GCA_003499325.1 Oscillospiraceae bacterium | reverse complement strand
AAAGTGTTTTAATGATACTTAGTATCAAGCAGCGCCCCGTATTTGTACATCCTAGATAAATATTTTGGATTTGATTGTCTATAATGACAAGCGAATAGGCAATTTTTATAAAAACTGCACTAAATCTTTGGAGTTTAATTTCCGTTTTTACTTGAAATTGTCAAAAAGGTCTGGTATTATAAGGTTGTATCTTTATGTACTAATTCTTTTTATAAAGGAGAGTCAGATTATGAATTATGTTTTAAACGATGAAAGATTCCCTCTTGATTTGTTCCACGGCGGTGATGCGGTACGCATTTATGATTTCCTCGGCGCCCATGATTATTGGATGGACGGCGTGCAGGGAACCATGTTCCGCGTATGGGCTCCCAACGCCCTGACCGTATCCGTAGTCGGCGACTTTAACGGATGGGATCAGATGGCCAACCACATGCACAAAATCTCCGAAGGCGGCGTTTGGGAAGTTTGGATTCCGAACCTCGGCGAGACGGCGATCTATAAGTATTGCGTAGAGACCCCCTGGTTTGAGAAGATCCTCAAGTCCGATCCCTTCGCGTTCCATACCCAGACCCGCCCCGACAACGCTTCCATCATCTACGATTATAACAAGTATCAGTGGAACGACGAGGCTTGGTATAAGTATAAGATGGAGCACAATCACTTTGAGAACCCCCTCAACATCTATGAGGTTCACGCAGGCTCCTGGCGCAAGTATGCCGACGGCAACACCTTTGATTACAACAAGCTCGCCGACGAGCTGATCCCCTATGTCAAGGAGATGGGCTACACCCACATCGAGTTCATGCCCATGACCGAGTATCCGTTTGACGGCTCCTGGGGTTATCAGGTTACCGGCTACTTCGCTCCCACCTCCCGCTACGGTTCTCCCGATATGTTCATGCACTTCATCGACCAGTGCCACCAGGAAGGCATCGGCGTCATCCTCGACTGGGTACCCGCTCACTTCCCCAAGGACGCTCACGGTCTGGGACGCTTCGACGGCATCCACTGCTATGAGTATGAGGACAGTCGCAAGGGCGAGCACAAGGAATGGGGCACATACGTATTCGACTACGCGCGCTACGAGGTCATCTCCTTCCTCGTATCCTCCGCAATGTTCTGGCTGGACAAGTACCATGTCGACGGCATCCGCGTTGACGCGGTAGCCTCCATGCTGTACCTCGACTACAACCGCCGTGACGGCGAGTGGGTCGCCAACAAGTACGGCGGTCACGAGCACCTCGAGGCAGTCGAGTTCATCCAGAGACTGAACACCGCCGTTCACCTGCATCATCCGACCGTTATGATGATCGCTGAGGAATCCACCTCCTGGCCGATGGTATCCCGTCCCGTATCCGACGGCGGTCTTGGCTTCGACTACAAGTGGAACATGGGCTGGATGAACGACATGCTCTCCTATATGTCCCTCGATCCGCTGTGGAGACCGTATCATCACAACTCCATCACCTTCTCCTTCCTCTATGCGTTCTCCGAGAACTTCCTGCTGCCGATCTCTCATGATGAGGTCGTATACGGCAAGGGTTCTTTGATCAATAAAATGCCCGGCGACTATGATATGAAGTTCGCGGGCGTGCGCGTATTCATGTCCTACATGATGGCTCACCCCGGCAAGAAGCTCACCTTCATGGGCGCTGAGATCGGTCAGTTCGACGAATGGAACAGCACCGAAGAGCTGCAGTGGGGTCTCTTAGGCTTTGAGAAGCATAAGAAGCTCAACGACTTCTTCCGCGCGCTCAACGAGTTCTACAAGGCGAACCCCTGCATGTATCAGGTTGACTTCACCTGGGAGGGCTTCAACTGGATCCATCACGACGACTATCAGCAGAGCGTTATCGCGTTCCGCCGTATTGACAAGGAAGGCAACAACATCATCGTCGTGTGCAACTTCCAGCCCATGTATCGCGAGAACTACGGCATCGGCGTGCCGGATTACGGCGTCTACGCGGAGGTATTCAACTCCGATGACGAGCAGTACGGCGGTACCGGCAAGACCAACGGCACCGAGATCCACACCGTCAATGAAGAGATGCACGGCTTTGATCAGTCCATCTACCTCAACCTGCCCCCGATGAGCGCGCTGTACCTCAAGTGCGTGAAGAAGGAAAAGAGCCCCAAGGAGCTCGAAAAGGAAGCAAAGGCTGCAAAGCGCAAGGAAGCCGCCAAGAAGGCTGCCGCTACCCGCGCTGCGAAGAAGGCGGCAAAGGACGCAGGCGCCAAGAAAGACGCAAAGCCCGCAAAGAAGGCTGCGGCAAAAAAGCCCGCTGCTAAGAAAACAGCCGCAAAAAAAGCTCCCGCTAAGAAAAAAGCAGACAAATAATCCCTGATTATTCATCTGTCGTATGATATCATTCATTGAGCCCCGAGCTTAATCGGGGCTCTGCACTGAATATTTGGAGGAAACACATGATACCTAAAAAAGAAGTTGTGGCTATGCTGCTGGCAGGCGGCCAAGGCTCCCGCCTCGGCGTTCTGACCAAGAAGATCGCCAAGCCCGCTGTTCCCTTCGGAGGCAAATACAGAATCATCGACTTCCCCCTGTCGAACTGTATCAACTCCGGTATCGAGGCGGTAGGCGTTCTGACCCAGTATCAGCCGCTCGAACTCAACGAATATGTCGGTAACGGTCAGCCGTGGGATCTGGACGGCATCCACTCCGGCGTCACCTGCTTACAGCCCTATGAGTCCAAGGAGGGCTCCGACTGGTACTCCGGTACCGCTAACGCGATCTATCA
>DNIP01000141.1:0-23286 GCA_003499325.1 Oscillospiraceae bacterium | reverse complement strand
ATCTACAAGATGGATTATGCCGCCATGATCGAATTCCACAAGGAGCATAACGCCGCCTGCACCATCGCCGCGATGGACGTACCGATGGAAGAGGCGTCGCGCTTCGGCATTCTCAACACCAACGAGGACAACTCGATCTATGAATTTGAAGAGAAGCCCGAGCACCCGAAGAGCACCAATGCCTCGATGGGCATCTATGTCTTTACATGGAAGACCGTCAGAGAATATCTGATCAAGGACGCGCAGAACCCCGATTCGCACAACGACTTCGGTAAGGACGTCCTGCCGCTGATGCTCAATTCCGGCGAGAAGATGGTCGCCTATCCGTTTGAAGGCTACTGGAAGGACGTCGGCACCATCGACAGCCTGTGGGAGGCGAACATGGATCTGCTCGACCCCAAGGTTCAGCTCGACTTAAAGAACATCTACTCCCGCAATCCGATGATGCCGCCGCATCATATCGGCGAGACCGGTGAGATCCAGAATTCCATGGTTTCCGACGGCTGCAATATCGACGGCAAGCTGGAATTCTCCATCATCTTCCCCGGCGTTATCATCGGCAAGGACGCGGTGATCAACTCCTCGATCCTCTTCCCCGGCGTTGTCATTGAGGACGGCGCTCACGTGGAATTCTCCATCATTGCCGAGAATACCACCATCGGCAGGAACGCCAAGATCGGCGCGGCTCCCACCGAGATGGAGAACCGTGACGACTGGGGCATCACCGTCATCGGCGACGGCCTGAAGATCGGCGAGGGCGTGACCGTTCCCTGCAAAGCAATGATCGATCAAGATATGGAGGTGTAAGCATGGCTAACAACAGAGTATTAGGTCTGATTTTTGCGAATACAAATGAAAAGAACCTGCCCGAGTTGACCGCTTACCGTACCACCGGCTCCGTTCCTTTCGGCGGCAAGTATCGTCTGATCGACTTCCCGCTTTCCAATATGAGCAACTCCGGCATCAACAATGTCGGTATCGTTGCAAAATCCAACTTCATGTCCCTGATGGATCATGTCGGCTCGGGCTCGGCGTGGGATCTCGCTCGCCGCAGAAGCGGTCTGAGCATCCTGCCGCCTTACGGTGAGCACAGCTTCGCTTCCTTAGTCGAGACCATCTTCAACCTACACGGCTACATCGAGCACGGCGATGAGGATTATATCCTGATCTCTCCCTCCGACTGCGTGCACAACATGGACTACAGTAAGGTGCTCCGCTTTGCTGAGAAGAACCACGCCGATATCACCTTTGTCTACACCAAGCGCGTCGTCAAGGAAATCACCGATGACTTCCGCTGCATCCTCGATGTAGACGACGACGGCAAGGTCACCAAGATCATGGCGTCCCCCATCGACGAGAGCGTCAGCAATCTCGACATCGGCATCATGCTGATGAAGAAAACCGTGCTCATGGCGCTGGTTCGCCAGGCGATGAGTGAATCCAAATACAGCTTTGTCCGCGACGTGCTGCAAAAGTCCCTCGACCGCCACAGAGTCTACGCGTATGAGCTCGAGGGCTACTGCGAGATCATCGGCTCCGTCAAGGAGTATTATGACGCGAACATGAAGATCATGGATCGCGATACCCGTTACAAGCTCTTTGATTACAAGCGCCCCATCTACACCAAGGTGCGCGACGACGCTCCCTCCCGCTACGGTCTGAACTGCAACGTGAAGGATTCGCTGATCGCGCAGGGCTGCGTCATCAACGGTATCGTCGAGAATTCCATCATCTCGAAGGGCGTTTACATCGGTCACGACGCTGTCATCAAGAACTGCATCGTCATGCAGGACTGCATCATCGGCGACAAAGCCCAGCTGATCAATCTGGTCGTCGATAAGGACGTCAACGTCAGCCGCGGCTCCAAGCTGCAGGGCACCGTGAACTATCCGATGTATATCGCAAAGCGATCCATCGTATAACACAAAATCCTTCCCCTCAAAGGGGAAGGATATGGAACGCTCATTTATTTTTATAACCTATACTTTCAGGAGGTAACTATATGAAAATCCTTTATTGCGCGAGCGAAGCGAATCCGTTTGCGGGCAGCGGCGGTCTTGCCGACGTAGCAGGTTCTCTGCCCCATACCGTGTGCCGCAAGGGTCATGACTGCCGTATCGTTATGCCGCTGTACGGCACCATTCCCTATGAGCTCAAATGCCAGATGAACTTCATCACCAACTTCACCGTTCCGGTCGCATGGAGACATCAGTACTGCGGTCTGTTCTGGGCACGCTGGAACGATTGTACCTACTACTTCATCGACAACGAATATTACTTCAAGAGAGATAAGCTGTACGGCTTCTATGATGACGCCGAGAGATTTGCGTTCTTCTCCCGCGCCATCCTCGAGATGCTCCCCTACATCGACTTCCATCCCGATCTCATCCACACCAATGACTGGCAGACAGCGCTGGTTCCCGTCTACTACTATCTCTTCTACAGCAAGAATCCGTGGTATTACAACATCAAGTCCCTCTTTACCATCCACAACATCCAGTATCAGGGCAAGTACGGCTGGGAGGTCAACACCGAATGCGTCGGTATTCCGCCCACAGAGACCAAGATCCTGGAGATGGACGGCAAGCTGAACATGATGAAGGGCGCGATCTTCTGCTCCACCCGCGTCAACACCGTATCCCCCACCTACGCGATGGAGATCAAGGATCCGTGGTACAGCCACGGTCTGCATCACGCGCTGAACGCGAATCACTACAAGCTCTGCGGTATCCTCAACGGTATCGATCAGGCGAGCTACGACCCCGCTACCGACTATCAGATCTACTGCAACTATACTAAGGAAGATATGTCCGGTAAGGGCGAATGCAAGCGCAGACTGCAGGAGCGCTTAGGGCTCGAGCAGAACTGGTCGATCCCGATCGTCGCCATGGTCACCCGTATGGTCGCCCACAAGGGTCTCGACCTCGTCCGCGGCGGTCTGCCCGATCTGCTGAACAACAATAACATGCAGTTTGTCATCCTCGGCTCCGGTGATGAAGAGTACGAGAACTTCTTCCGCGATATGCAGTGGTTCTATCCCGGCAGAGTCGTCACCTGCCACGGATTTGTTCCCGAACTGGCGCGCAAGATCTACTCCGGCGCGGATATCTTCCTGATGCCCAGTAAGCAGGAGCCCTGCGGTCTGTCTCAGATGATCGCCCTGCGCTACGGTACCATCCCGGTCGTCCGCGAGGTCGGCGGCTTGAAGGACAGCGTATTCGACAGCGCTGACAACTACGGCAACGGCTTCACCTTCCGCAACTATGATATCGCCGATATGTGCAACGCGGTCAAGCGCGCGCTCGCCGGTATCTATGACAACGAAGGCTGGCATCAGCTAATGTGGCGCGCGATGATGAGCGACAACAGCTGGGAGCGCTCCGCTCAGGACTACATCAACGTCTACGAAGACACCATGAACTGGCTCTGATCCGCGGGATCTTTTGTCCGCCTTTTACAAAGCGTTATTTCACAATAACGTCATCAACGGCGTGTCATACGTTTTCGTTAACTGAATAACTATTTCACACAAAAACGCCGCTTCGGGAAACCGAAGCGGCTGACTTTTTATCTCACTATATTCAATTCTATCCCGACCACTCCGTATTTTTCCTGCTGTTCTTTAGAGTAATACAAATTCATATCCTCTGGTTTTGCAGAATCAATATCTTTCTCGGTATAGCCGCATTTCAACAGATCAAGATGATTGTATAATTCTAAGAAAGAATTATATCGATGTAACCCGATAACCGTAGCGTTTAGCGTGTTATGCGGCGGCTCAATACAAATAAATTGTATTTCATCTCCTAACTTGATCTTTTTACGCTTATCGTCATACAGTCGGAGTTCAATCGTCTTCCTGCCGTCAGCGATCATATCGAACGGCTCCAAAGCGAGTTTCATCTCATGTTTCATTCCTGCTTCTCCAAATACTCCTTCACCTCAAAGAGCGACGGCAAAACGACCTCGGCGAGCCCCTTGATCTCGTCGTCGGGCTGCAAAATATCGGGCACCATAATCGGGTGCATCCCTGCGGCATGGGCGGCGCGGATGCCGTTGTAGCTGTCCTCGATCACATAGCAATCCTTTGGATCAGCTCCCAATCGCTCGGCAGCGGTGAGAAATATCTCCGGGTGGGGCTTAGAATGGCTGACCATATCGCCGCAGACGAGCGTATCGAAATACGGGATCAGATCGACCTTGCCCAATGATTTGCGCACGCTCACCTCACGGGTAGAGGACGCAAGCGCGGTATGGATGCCCTGCTCCCTCAACCAATCGAACAGCTCAAACACCCCGGGCTTGAGCTCATAATCCGTCTTGTTCAGCTCCTCCTGCACATCCTCGCGATAAGCGTAATAATCGAACTCATGCCCCACATATTCAAAGAAAATCTCCCTCGTCTTAACGCGGGTCGCGCCGATGCTGTCCATGCATGCCTTGTGCACCGCCTCCACATCGGTCAGCCCATACTTAGGCGCGAGCTTTTTATACGCGTCGATATACACGCGTTCGGAGTCGAAGATGACCCCGTCCATATCAAAAATAACAAACATTACTACCACTTCCAAATTCAAGATGCTCCCATTATAACCGAAAACTCAAAATAATTCAACAAATCTATTGACATATTCTGATAAGAGGAGTAATATAATGATACATATGAATAATTGTTCATGTGTTCAGACTTTGAAACATTTCTATGTAAACACAAAAAGTCTCCCTTTCCTAAGGGAGGTGGCGCTGACACGCGTGTCAAGCGCCGGAGGGTTCCCTTCCCTCGATAACCCCTGTTTATTGGAGGCATCTATGGCACACGAAGATCATCAGGATATCGTCAAAAAGATCAAAGAGAATATGCCCGACGCCGATACGCTGTTTGAGTTAGCGGACTTTTTCAAGGTGTTCGGCGACTCCACCCGCATCCGCATCATGTGCGCGCTGTTCAAAAAGGAGCTGAGCGTATGCTGTATCGCGGATATCGTCGGCATGGAGCAGAGCACCGTCTCCCATCAGCTCCGCGTGCTCAGACAGGAGAACCTCGTCAAGGTACGCCGCGAGGGCAAGCAGAGCTACTATTCCCTCGAGGATGAACATATCCAAAAGATTTTTGAGATGGGTCTCGAGCACATCATGGAGTGATGATATGAAACACGAATTTATATTGGAAGGGTTGCACTGCGCGAACTGTGCGGCGAAAATAGAAGCAAAGCTCGAAAAACGATACGGCGATGTGCGATTCTCCTTTGCCACACTGGAGCTGGAGATCCATACCGATGAAGCGGATATCCGCAACGAGGTACAGCAGATCGTTGATTCGGTCGAGGATGGCGTGACCGTCGTGCCAAAGGACGAACATACCCATCACGCACACGATGAACACGATCACGAATGTCATGACGGATGCTGCGACCACGACCATCACGAACATGAGCACAACCATGAGGACGGTCTCGAGGGCGGCAAGGTCAAGCTCATTCTGCTGAGTATCGCGGCGGTTCTGTTTATCGCGGCATTTATCCTGCATATCCTCAAAACGAATGTATTACTCTGCAACATTCTGAGCATCATTTCCGCTGTACTCGCGGGCTATGACGTTGTCATCGAGGGCGTCAAATCCGGCTTCAAGCGCCGTATCGACGAGACCACCCTGATGACCGTTGCCGTCATCGCGGCGATGGTGCTGGGCGAATTCGTCGAGGGCGCGGCAGTCATGGTGCTGTTCGGCATCGGTGAACTGCTCGAGGATAAGGCGGTCGAAAAATCCCGCCGCGATATCCGCAAGCTGGCGGATATCCGTCCTGACGTCGCTTACATTGTTGAGAACGGCAAGAGCCGTGAAGCGCGTGCCGAGGATGTCGCGATCGGCACGATCCTCGAGATCCCGCCGCACACGCGTGTGCCTTTGGACGGAATCATCACAGAGGGAAGCACCTCGATCGACGCCTCTTCCCTGACGGGTGAATCGGAGCCCGTTGACGCGACCGTCGGCACCGAGCTGCTCAGCGGCATGATGAACAGCGACAACACCGTGTATCTGAGAACCACTAAAGCCTATGCCGACAGCGCGGCGACGCGCATCGTCAAACTGGTCGAGGAAAGCTCCAAGAATAAGGGCAACCACGAAAAGCTGATCAGCCGATTTGCGGCAGTCTACACCCCCGTGATGATCGGGCTGGCGCTTATCATCGCCATCATCCCCTCACTGATCACCGGCGACTGGGCGGGATGGATCCACAAGGCGCTGGTATGCCTGGTCGCGTCCTGTCCGTGCTCGATCGTCATCTCCGTGCCTCTCTCCTACTACGCCGGTATCGGCGCGGCAAGCAAGGAGGGCGTGCTGATCAAGGGCGGCAGATTTGTCGAGGCGATCGCTAACGCCAAGGCGTTTGCCTTTGACAAAACCGGTACGATCACCGACAATCAAATTTCTATAAAAGAAATTTATCCGACAGACCCTTACACAGCAACCGAGATCGCCGCATTAGCCGCGGCGGCGGAAGCACATTCCGCTCACCCTGTAGCAAATGCTTTACGCTCCTATTGTGAAGCGCATCATATTTCTGTAGAAGAATTAAACGGACACAGAGAAATCAGCTCCCACGGTGTGACCGCCCTACGCGGCAGTGATACGATCACCGTCTGTAAGCGCGAGAATAATCCCGGTATCTCGGTACAGCTCAATGATAAGGAGATCGGCGTCATCACGCTCAGCGAGCATATCCGCAGTGAGGCGCCCGACGCGCTCAAGGAGCTCAAAGCGCTCGGCATCCAAAAGGCCGTCATGCTCTCGGGCGACAAAAAGGAATCCTGCCAAAACGTCGCGCAGGGCTTGGCGCTTGACGAAGTGCACAGTGAACTCCTGCCCGAGGATAAGGTCAAGACCGTCGAGAAGCTGATCGACGAATGCGGCACCTGCGCCTTTGTCGGCGACGGCATCAACGACGCCCCCGTGCTCAGCCGCGCCACCTGCGGCATCGCGATGGGGCTCGGCTCCGACGCGGCGATCGAATCCGCCGATATGGTGCTCAGCTCCGAGAACCTCGGCTCTCTCCCCAGCGCGGTACGCATCGCCCGCAGAACGCTCTCCACCGTCAAGATGAACATCACCTTCTCGCTGATCGTCAAAGCGGTGATCATCCTCCTCGCCATCATGAATATCGCGCCGCTGTGGCTGGCGGTATTCTCTGACACAGGCGTCTGCCTGATTTGCATCCTCAACGCGGTACGCCTGATCCGCCGCAAAACCAAATGATGATTGACATTCCTACCCTTTTGCGTTACGATAGGGTAGGAATTTTCTATAAAGGATAATCTATATATGAAAACATTACAGAAACCATCACAAACCGCTGTACAAAAAGGGCTGCCGAAATATGCCGTCAAGAACTCGCTGGTCAACTACTATCTGGCGCTTATGTTCAGCTTCTTTCCGCTGTTTCTCTCGGAGCAATACGCGCACGCTCGGCTGGACAAATACTTCTTTTATTTGATTGCAACCGTCATTTTTGTCATCTCGACAGGCTTGTGTATGCTATTCAGCTACAAGGACGAGGTGCGCGCAGGCAACAAAGCCGCTTTACTTACGCCGCTGTCGGTGACCGATATCTGCATGCTGTGCTTCCTCGGATTTGCGGTGATCTCCACCTTGATGACGGAGCACCCGAATGAGGCGCTGCTCGGCCCGAACCCCTTCACAAGTGCCGCCATTCACAGCCGCAACAACGGCTTACTGCTGTTATTCCTCTACACGATGATGTACTTTACTATCACGCGCAACTATGTGAAGAAGGATTATGTTTTCATCATATTCTTGGTGACGTCATCGATCATCGCGCTGTTAACGGTGCTCAACTTCTTCTATATCGATCCGTTCGGTCTGCTCGACGGCTATGACGCGGCGACTATCGACGATTTCGGTTCCACCCTCGGCAATAAGAATATCATCGCGGCATTTATGTGCATTTTCCTGCCCGCCGCCGTGATGCTGTTCGTGATTGCTGAGAGCAAAGCGCTCCGTATCGTCGCGGGGATCTCGATCCTGTTCGCCTACTCGGGTCTGCTGTGTGCGGACTCCACCTCCGACATCCTCGGACTGCTGGTCATCCTGCCCGTGACGGCGATCTTCTGCGCACGCAGCTTTACCTATCTCAAGCGCTATCTGCTGGCGCTGACGATCCTGTTTATCTCGGGCAAGGTGCTGTGGGTTTTTGCGCTGCTTATCGGCGACCATAACAAGGGCTTTGAGTTCATGCAGCACTTTTTGATCTACAACAAGCTGATGTTCCTGCCGATCGCGGTATGCTGCCTGCTGTATCTGTTGATCATGGTCTTTGAAAAGAAGCTCGAAGCACGTTATCCCGCAAAGGCGCTGACGATCACCTTTTCTGTATTATTCCTTATCGGAATAATAGCAGCACTGGCGGCGTTTATCTATTTCAGCTTTATCGATCGCAAGACCGATATCGGCAGCTTTAAAAAGCTGCTCCGATTTGACGATTACTGGGGCACGCACCGCGGCTTTATGTGGCGCGTCGGCTTGGAGGAATTCGGCAAATTCAAGCCGATGCAGATTCTGTTCGGCACAGGCCCCGACACCGCCTATTATGTATTTCAGCCGCATTTTAACGAATTGTCATCCCGCTTCGGCGACAGCTCCACCGACTGTGCTCATAATGAGTTCATCAACTATCTGCTCACACAGGGTGTGTTGGGACTGGCGGCGTATCTCGGCGTGATGGGTTCGGTGATCGTCCGCTCGATCAAAACCGCTAAGAACGATCCGACGGCTCTGATCTTCATCTGCCCCGTGATCTGCTACCTCGCGCAGTCCGTGGTCAACCTCTACAACCCGATTGTCACCCCGTTCCTGTTCATCTTCCTCTCCCTCGCGGAAGCGACCAATCGGAATACTGCATATCCAATAACTGACGAATAAAAATCATATACAGAAAAGCGCTCACGACTTCCTAACAAAGAGTCGTGAGCGCTTTTTCTTTACTGTCATTATACAAATAAAACGCGTCAGCGTTTCCCAAAATTCCTCATTCCTCATTCCTCATTCCTCATTAATCATCAGTCCTTCTTCTTCATCGCGTCCTTTAGGCTTTTGACGGTTCCGTCGGGATAGGTAACGTCCACGTTATCAAGGCGCTGTTTCACCTGGGCGCGGAAGCCCTTGAGATAAATTGCATAGAGCTCCTTTTGGCGCTTTTGCTCGGCTTCGGTGAGCCCTTCTTCCTTTTTCTTCTTCGCGAGCGCGTTGATCTCGGCGAGCAGTTTCTGCATTTCCATATCAATTGATCCTCTCTGTCTATTTCTTTTGACTGTCTAAGTAATCCTGCAAAATGATGGAAGCCGCTACGGCGTCCACCTTCTGCTTGCGCTTTTTGCCGTACACATTGCCGGCGCTTAAGTAGTTGTGCGCGGTGATGGTGGTGCCGCGCTCATCCTGCATATGATACGGTACACCGGTCAGCTCACTCAGCCTTGCGGCGAGCTCTCTGGCACGCTGAGCGCTCTCTCCCTCACTGCCGTCCATATTGCGCGGCAAGCCGACGACGATGATCTCAGCCTTGGTTTCCCGCACCTTGTCGGCGATCTTTTGTATCAGTTTTTCATCGTTATACTCGGTGATCACACACAGCGACGACGCTAAAAAACCGCTCTTGTCCGATACGGCAAGCCCCGTGCGCGCGTGACCGAGGTCTACACCCAGTGCTATCATATATCCTCCTGATTGTTCTGTATTTCTCTCAGTCTGCGATCAATAGTAATGCAGCTCCACCGCGACGATACGGCTTTTCTCGTGAGCGATATAGCCGACGTTGGATTCGTCGATGCTGTAGCTGCTCAGCGAATTGTTCACCGCGCTGATATAAGTGAAAAAGTGCTGAGGATAATCGACAAAAAGCTCGGTGACCGCGGTCTGATAATCCATATTTTCGTCGATATAAAAGACGAAGTGATCCTCCTGCTTCTCGGCGGCGGTGAGCATAGCGCTTTTGACATCCGCGCCGTCATAATCCCTCAGGCGGGGCGATTTTAGCTTATAGTAAAACAGCTCGTCGGCGGTGCATTCGGGGACATAAATATTCATCAGACTGGCGCTGTATTCGCCCGAGAGTCCGTTGATCTCGTCATCCTCGAGCTGACCGAACAACGGAGAGATCGAGTGATCCTCCCGCAAATAATCCTCGTTAACATTGCAATACAGATGACGCGCGTATGACTCCTCCTGATCGTCCCAGGTCACATCGACATGGTACCATTCTCCGTCGAGCTTGACGGCGTTCCATATGTGCATCTGATCCTGACTTCTGCCAATCACATTGACGCAATCGATCCCCAGCCCGTTGAGCAGCATTTGAAAGGCTCTGGCATAGCCCTCGCAGACCGACACTCCATTGACCAGAGCACCGTAAGCGGTATAGGTATCGGGGTTATTATTGTCGAGGTTGATGGTATCGACCTGCGGATCATACGTGACATGATCGATCAAATAGTCATGCACCATGATCTCACGCTCCGGCTCGGACAGTCCGTCGGGAACGGTGGCATAGAATTCATTCGCGACCGCGCGCATGGCGTTGACGCGCGTTTTGACCTCTTCGGGAGAAAAATTCGAATAGATCTGGATCGCCGTCATCCCTTCGTCGCTGTAATACCCCATCGTCCCCGTCAGCCAAAAGATCTCGGGATGATCGTCGCTCAGCGCCTTGGACACGGTGCGCACCTCGGCCTCGCTCAGCGAGTAGCCGCTCAGCTCGATCCGCAGCATAGGATAGCGATCGGATTCTTCCGTTTTATCCGGCGAGATATCATAGCAGCTTTCGAGGAGTTTTTTATAGAGCTGTTTTTCTCCCTGTTTAGGGAGCGCGTCATATGAATATGTGGATGATACAGGCTGATACCCTTCGCTGTAGGTCAGATGATCGGGCACGACCTCTCGGTACGGCGTCACGGTCTCATCCGTTCTGTGCGGGAATTCGCCGAGCGGGAACAGCTCGATAAAGTCGCATGAGCACAGACAGCCTGTCAGTATTATCGCAATCAGGATGGTTAATCCTCTTTTCATCGTCGCTCCTACTTCACAATAGCAGTATGACAGAATTTATCGGTATGGCATTTCAAGCACGATCACTTTCTGTCATCATAATAGTCATACACCGCGTCGGCGTTGATATTCAAAGAAGCCTTTGAAAAAGCGGCGTTACCGCCCGGTCATACGGCAGCTCCCGTCAAAAGCCCCTCTTGTCGATCGGCAGGGTCGCCACGGCATTGAGGTCACTTTTTGCAATATTGCCGTCAAGATACTCATAGTAGCTCTGGGAGCCGACCATCGCGCCGTTGTCGCCGCACAGCGATTTTTCGGGCATATAGAGGGTATATTTTCCCTTGCATAAGCGTTCAAGCTCCCGACGGAGCAGGGAGTTTGCCGAAACGCCGCCTGCCGTGACGAGGGTCGTATAGCCTAAGTCCTCGGCGGCTCTAAGGAAGTTGTCCGTCAGGCATCCGACCACCGCCTTGCGATAGGAGGCGCAAATATCGGCGACAGGGATCTCCTCGCCCTTTTGCTGTTTGTTATGGATCAGATTGATGACGGCGGTCTTGAGTCCCGAAAACGAGAAATCATAGGGTGCTCCGTCCACATGCGGGTGCGGCATCGGGAAGGCGGAATCGTCACCGCCCTCGGCGAGCTTGTCGAGCTCCACGCCGCCGGGGTACGGGATTCCCATTGCGCGAGCCGCCTTATCGAACGCCTCGCCCGCCGCGTCATCGCGCGTTCTTCCGATCACGCGCATATCGGTGTAGCTGAGCACCTCGACGATATGGCTGTGACCGCCCGATACGACCAAACATAAGAACGGCGGCTTTAATTCTTTATGTGAAATATAATTCGCCGCGATATGGGAGCGCAGGTGGTGCGTCGGGATCAGCGGCTTGCCTGTCGCCAAGGACAGCCCCTTTGCAAAATTCACGCCCACCAACAGCGCGCCGATCAGCCCGGGCGCGTAGGTGACGGCGATCGCGTCGATATCATCCAGCGTGCAATCCGCCGCTTTGATCGCTTCATCCACCACGCCGACGATTGCCTCCGCATGCCTGCGCGAAGCGATCTCGGGCACAACGCCGCCGTAGAGCTTGTGCTCCTCCACCTGAGAAGCGACGATATTGGAGAGCACGGTTCTGCCGTCCTCCACCACAGCCGCGGCGGTCTCGTCACAGCTGCTTTCTATTGCTAAGATTTTCATATACATTCTACCTTTCGGAATTCAGAAAAGCCTTCCCCTCGGGGGGGAGGTGGGCTTTTCGACTTCTCATAGTCGAAAAGGTCGGATGAGGGGACAACCGATCCACTTCATCAATGATTCGGCGCATGACATCCGCTAATCGACCTCTTCATGATCACCGCGTCCTCTTTGGGATGATCATAATATCCCTTGCGCACGGCGATCCTCTCAAAGCCGAGGCTCTCGTACAGCTTGACGGCAGGCGTATTGCTCTCGCGCACCTCTAAGAAAACCGTTTTCAGTCCATCGGCGCTGTTGATCGCGGAAGTGATCAAACGGTGCGCGATCCCTCTCCTGCGATAGCCGGGATGAACGGCGACCTCAACGATACTGCCCTCGTCCACCACCTGCTCAAAGGCGAGGAAGCCGATGACCATATCATCCTCCACCGCCACCATGCAGCGTGAATCCGCCTTATCAAGCTGAGAGCGCAACGACTCCATGCTCCATGCGCTCTCACCAAAGCAGGTATCAAGAAGCGCCTTCACCTGCTCCAAATGAACAGGCAGCATTTTCCTGATCATCATAAGGTGGTCATCAATACCTTGACCGCGCCGACGATATCATCGCGGCATTTGCGGTATGCGTTCAGATCGCCGCCGTAGGGGTCAACAATGTCCATCCTCAAATCATAGATATCATCCACGTTCGGCGCACGGTGCAGCACGCGCACCAGATGGGCAGGGATGCCGATAGAGCGCAGGATATCCGCGTGCTCCTCGCCGAGAGCGACAAAGAGCGAATACTCGTTGAGATCGATCCCGGGCAAAAAACGGGTGCGGTGCATATTCAGATCGAGCCCGATCTCCGCGACCGCCTGGATCGCGTTTTGGGACGCGGGGCGATCCGCCACAGCGGCAACGCCCGCGCTTTCGGCACGCCAGTCCAATCCTTTTTGTTCTGCAAGAGAATTAAAAATTACTTCTGCCATCGGACTGCGGCAGGTGTTTCCTGTACATACAAATAATAGTTTTTTCATAATATCACCACATTAACAAATCGGGTGCGGACAGGATACGCGTATCCGCCCACCCTTCATTCTTCATTCTTCAATTTTCAGTTTTCAGTATTCATTAAGCAAAAGCGCTCAGCCTTTCGCCTCATACCACGTCTCGCCCATGGATGCCTCGGCGGTAAGGGGAACGGTCAGCTGGACCGCGTTCTCCATCTCCTCCTGCAACAGCATGGCAACCTGCATACTCTCGAACGCGGGCGCCTCTACGATCAGCTCGTCGTGCACCTGTAAGATCAGGCGCGCCTCTAAGCCCTCTCGCTTTAACCGCTCGTCCACCCTGACCATCGCGATCTTGATGATATCGGCGGCGGTGCCTTGGATGGGCGCGTTACGCGCGACGCGCTCGCCGAAGGAGCGGGTGTTGAAGTTGGAGGCGGCAAGCTCGGGCAGATAACGCCGTCTGCCCTCGAGGGTCGACACATAGCCGTCTGCCTTTGCCTGCTCGATGGTTTTCTTCATATAGCTGTCGATCGCGGAGAACCGCGCCAGATAATTGTCGATATATTTCTGCGCCTCACGCACGGTAACGCCGATATCCTTCGACAGCGAGAATGCGCCGATCCCGTAAACGATACCGAAGTTGACCGCCTTTGCGCGCGAACGCATCAGCGGCGTGACCTGATCGATCGGCACGCCGAACACCTCGGACGCGGTGACGGTGTGAATATCGATATTGTCGGTGAACGCCTTACGCATGGTCGCGTCGCCCGCCATGTGCGCAAGCACACGCAGTTCGATCTGCGAGTAATCCGCGTCCACCAGCACACAGCCGTCCTTTGCCTTGAAGAAGCGGCGGAACTCTCGTCCGCGCTCGGTGCGCACAGGGATGTTTTGCAGATTCGGCTCGGTGGAGCTGATACGCCCCGTGCGGGTCTCGGTCTGGTTAAAGGACGAATGGATCCGCCCGTCGTCGGCGACCTTGTCGATCAGTGAATCGCAGTAGGTCGATTTGAGCTTGGCGACCGTGCGGTATTCCAGAATCTTCGCGATCACAGGGTGCAGGGGCAAAAGGCTCTCGAGCACCTCGGCGTTCGTCGAATAACCGCTCTTGGTCTTTTTCTTCGGCGGCAGGTTCAGATCCTCAAACAGCGCCTTGGCGAGCTGCTTTGGCGAGTTGATATTGAACTCGTAG
Source organism: Oscillospiraceae bacterium (assembly GCA_003499325.1). Classification (GTDB taxonomy): domain Bacteria; phylum Bacillota; class Clostridia; order Oscillospirales; family Acutalibacteraceae; genus Ruminococcoides. The sequence continues at coordinate 8,846 of DNIP01000141.1, read as the reverse complement.
CCCACATCCTCATAGATGGACGCCTGCAGCTCGTCTACTTCAACGCTGAGCTGTTCCCCATAGCGGCGGATCGCCTCGACGTCAACCATGAAGCCGAGGTTCTCCATCCGCGCCAACACGCGAGCAAGCGGGATCTCGATCTCGTAAAGCAGGTGATCGTTGGCGATCTCGTGGATATCATCGGCAAGGCGCTTGCACAGCGCGGGGAGCGCGTGGATAAAGCCTAAGCCCTCTTCCCCGTTCTCAGCCGCCGCGACAGGGATACTGTACTCGGCGCAAAGGCGTTCGGGCTCATAGCTCGACGACGAGGGGCTGAGCAGATAGGCGGCAAGCGAGGTATCAAAAGCGATATTCACTTCGATCCCCTCACGGTCACAGTAAGCAAAGATCGGCTTGCTGTTGTCCGTATAGAGCTTATTGCCGCTGTTCAGCACTATTTTTATTTCTTCTGTAGAATTAATTTTGTATAATATTTCTTCTGTAGAAATATAGGCGAGCTTTGGTTGTGCTTGCCGTGCGCTTTCGCTGTGAGCATCCTTATTTTCTTCAAAAGAAATTTGAATGTAGATTTCTTTATTCTCTGAAAGAATTTTATCAATCGTTTCGCTGTCAGCTTCCGCGACCTTGAACGTCCGCTGTTCGTCCTGCTCAACGACCTTGTCCTCCGACAGCTCCAGATCAAATTTCTTGATCAGCGAGAACAGCTCGAGCCGTGCCATCAGTCTTGCGGCGGCGGCTTTATCGCCCTCGCCGACCAGATAGTGCTCGAGCTCGGTATCGATTGGAGCGGTCAGACAAATCTCTCCCAGCATACGGCTCATAAAGCAGTTATCCTTCGACTGCTCGAGCTTTGCCCTCATGCCGGGCTTGATATCCAGCTCGTCGAGGTGGTCATAGATATAGTCGATGTCGCCGTACTTTTGGATCAGCTCGGTCGCGCCCTTCGGCCCGATACCCGCAACGCCGGGGATATTATCGGAGCTGTCGCCCTGGATCGCCTTGATCTCGATCAGCTTCTTCGGCTCTACGCCGTATTCTTCCTTGACGACGTCGGGCGTATAGAGCATTGTGCCGTTGAGGTTCTTTGACAAACGCACAGAAACACTGTCATTGACGAGCTGTAAGCTGTCACGGTCACCCGTCGCGATCACGCAGGTGTTGCCGGTGTCGGCGCACGTTTTGGAGAGCGTGCCGAGGATATCATCCGCCTCGTAGCCCTCACAGGTGACAAGCCGATAACCCAGATCGGTCAAGAGCTCCTTGAGCGGCGCCATCTGCATATGCAGCTCCTCAGGCATGCCCTTGCGGTTCGCCTTATACAGATCATACGCCTTGTGTCGGAAGGTCTTGGCTTTGAGGTCAAAGGCGATCGCCACCGCGTCGGGCTTGACGTCCGATTTCATGCGCTCGAACATGGTCAAAAAGCCATAGATCGCGTTCGTGAACTGACCGTCCTTGGTGGTCAGCGGCTTGATGCCGTAGAACGCGCGGTTCAATATACTGTTTCCGTCTACTACTAATAGTTTCATATTTACTCCGTATCAGTGACCAGTGGTTAGTAGCCAGTGGTCAGGAATTCATTAAAATAGTCTATTCTTGGCAAATAATACTGCGTTACCTAAGCTCCGGGATTCTATTCACTGAGCACTGAACACTGATCACTAAATCTTATATACCACATTCCCCGTGATCCAGTTGGTTCGGTACAGTCGGGGCACGCGTTTACTGACCGCGCACAGCACCTCATAGCTGATGGTATTGCCCCAGCTCGCGATATCCTCCGCCGTCGGCTCGCCGTCCTTGCCGTTGCCGAACACGACAACCACGTTGCCGACCTCCGCCTCGGGGAAATCGGTGACGTCCAGCATGGTCTGATCCATGCAGATGCGGCCGATGATCGGGCAGTTCTTGCCAAACTTCTTGGTCTTGTCCCACACGAACATATACCCCTTTTCGGCATAAGCGCGTATGTAACCGTCGGCGTATCCGACAGGCACGGTAGCGATGCGCATATCATGCGCGGCGGTAAAGGTGCGGCCGTAGCTGACGGTGGTACCCGCCTTGACGGTCTTGACGTGCGAGATCAGGGTCTTGAGCCGCATAGCAGGCTTGAGATCGAGCTGGTGGCGCATACTGTTTGATGGCGCGTAGCCGTACAGCACGATACCCGCACGCACCATATCGAGGCGCATGGACGGATAATCCATGATCGCGCCGGAGTTGGAGCAGTGACGGATCGCAAAGCGGATCCCCTGCTTTTCCAGCTCGTCTACCGTGTGGATGAAGTTCTCATACTGCTTTGTCGTATATTCTTCGCCGCGGTCACCGTCGTCGGCAACCGCAAAATGGGTGAACACACCCTCGGGGATGATATGCGGCAGGGTGCACGCTTCTTTTATTTCTTTTATAGAATCATTATCCCTCGGAAATTCCTGACACATAAAGCCGATGCGGCTCATGCCGGTGTCGAGCTTAATGTGCGTTTTGACCTCTACGCTGAACTCCTCGCACCAATGCGACAGCTCCTTGGCGTAGTCAAGGCTGTACACCGCCTGCGAGATATTCTGTCGGCTCAAATCGCGGCAGCGGTTCGCGGGCGTATAGCCGAGGATGAGGATGGGCTCATTGATCTCCGCCCTGCGCAGCTCCAGCGCCTCATCCAGATTGGACACCGCGAGGAAATCGACCCCCAGCTCGTGGTAGAGCTTGCAGATCTCCACCGCGCCGTGACCGTAGCCGTCCGCCTTAACGACGCAGCAGAGCTTGACGCCCTCGCCGATCGCATTTCGGATCGCCTCATAATTCTCGCGGATCGAATTCATATTGATCTCCGCCCACAGCCGGCGGGTAAATATCAGATTGTCTTCCAAAACTGTCACTCCCTCAGAAGCATATATATCGTTATTATACTACAAATAATGATTATTTACAATATATAGGAGAAAAATAGTATGATCCATCTGCTTGACAAGAAACAGACCCAAGTATAGAATAGAGTCTATACACGAAAGGTTGTGTAACGCTATGAGAAAATCCAACAATCAAACCAAGAGCAAGATCGTCTCGGCGGCGTGGCAGCTCTTCTACGATCAGGGCTTTGACAACACCACCGTCGATGAGATCATCAAACTGTCGGGCACGTCGAAGGGCTCGTTCTACCACTACTTTGAGAGCAAGGACAGCCTGATCGGCTCTCTCGCCTATCTCTTTGACGAGAAATACGCAGAGCTGGAACAACAGCTTGACTACAACAAGAATGCCATCGACAATATGCTGTACCTCACGCGCGAGCTGTGTATGATGATCGAGAACAACATCGATATCGAGCTGCTCTCACGCCTATACGCGCAGCAGCTGAGTAAGCGAGGACAGAAGGAGCTGCTCGACCGCAACCGCCTGTATTACCGCCTGCTCAAAAAGCTGACCGTACAGGGTCAGGAGCGCGGTGAGATCACACAGCAAAAGTCCTCCGCAGAGATCGTGCGCCTGTACGCGATCGCCGAAAGAGCGCTGTTGTACGACTGGTGTCTGCACGGCGGCGAATACTCCTTAGCGGAATACGCGGGCAGTGTGATGCCGCTGATGCTCAGCGCAATTCGCGCCTAAAAACTTATTTCGTCATTGATTCAGTCTGTTATTTAGTCTATTTATTTCTTCGCTAAATATCAGGCTTTTTCTATTGCTATGGTAATTAAGTATTCTATTTAGTCTATACATTATTCTATATTGATTTTCACATTTTAATGTGCTAAGATATATTGGTGTTGTAAGATACAACTGAGCTTTTGCGGAAGATTCCGCTATCTTTCGGGAGGAGCTGTCTCGTCATTTTTCGGGAACAATCAACCTCCTCCCCCTACAAAAATGGAGGGAAAAGAATGTCAACAAACACCATTATCATCCTCGTTGCGTTTGTTGTGTACATGGGCGTGATGATTCTCATCGGCGCCTTGAACAGCAAGCAGAGCAATAACGAGGACTACTTCCTCGGCGGCAGAGGTCTCGGCTCATGGACGGCGGCGCTCTCGGCGCAGGCGTCCGATATGAGCGGCTGGCTACTGATGGGTCTGCCCGGCGCGATCTATGTCGCCGGTACGGGCGAGGTCTGGATCGCGATTGGTCTTTTGATCGGTACCATCCTCAACTGGTTCCTCGTCGCGCGCAGACTGCGCAAGTACACCATCGTCGCGAACAACTCGCTGACCATCCCAAGCTTCTTTGAGAACCGCTTCCACGATAAGAAAGGTATTCTCAAGATCGTATCCTCGATCATCGTCATCGTGTTCTTTGCGGTCTACACCGCCTCGGCGTTTGCATCCGGCGCTAAGCTCTTTGCGAACGTCTTCGGCTCGGGCGCCGACGACCACACCGCTTACATGATCGGTCTGATCATCGCGGCTGTCGTCATCCTCGTATACACCCTGCTCGGCGGCTTTAAGGCGGTATGCTACACCGACTTCATTCAAGGTCTCTTGATGCTCGTCGCGATCCTGGCTGTTCCGATCATCGCATATATCGGCATCAACGGCGATCTGCCCGGTGCGCTCGCCAACAAGGGCGTTGCGGATCCTCAGGGATTTATCAGCCTGATGAAGGACGGCGAAGGTAAGCCGATCACCTTTATTTCCATCATCTCCAACCTCGGTTGGGCGCTGGGCTACTTCGGTATGCCGCATATCCTCGTTCGCTTTATGGCGATCAAGAGCGATAAGGAGGTCAAGAAGAGCCGCATCATCGCCATCGTTTGGGTCATCCTGTCTTTGGGCGCCGCATCGTTCCTCGGTCTGGTCGCCAGAGGCTTCCTCAATGAGGATCTTGTCGCTTCCGGCAAATCCGAGGTCGTCTTCATCAAGACGATCCAGCAGATCTTTGACGGCAACGTGATCCTCGTCTTCATCGGCGGCGTTTTCCTGTGCGGTATCCTCGCCGCGATCATGAGTACCGCTGACAGCCAGCTGCTGGTCACCGCGTCCGCCGTATCCGAGGATATGTACAAGGGCGTCATCAAAAAGGACGCCTCCGAGAAGAGCGCGCTGAACGTCGGCAGGATCGCCGTCGTCATTGTCGCTGTCGTCGCCTTCGTCATCGCGCTTGACCCCAATTCCTCCGTCATGGGTCTGGTATCCGACGCGTGGGCAGGCTTCGGCGCGGCGTTCGGTCCGATCATCCTGCTCTCCCTGTTCTGGAAGCGCTTCAACCTTCCGGGCGCTGTGGCGGGTATGGTCACCGGCTTTGCGACCGTCGTTATCTGGGACTACATCCCCTTCGGCGGTCAGACACTCTATAAAACCACCGGTCTGTACTCTCTCGTACTCGGCTTTGCGCTGGCGCTGGTCGTCGCGGTCATCGTGACCCTGATCACCAAAAAGCCCTCCGCAGAGATCGAGGAGGAATTCGATAAGGTCAATACTGTCGAGATCTGATTTTCAATTGTCATCGCGAGGCTTTTATGCTTGGCAATCTCGACCGAATACAAACACCTATCCGCTCCCGTTCTCGGGGGCGGATTTTTTACTGCCGACACTTGTATTTTTGCTGAAAAGATGTATAATGGGGATACTTAATCATCACGGATAGTGAGGAGGCTTCTGCATGAACGAAAATAAAGATTATTTCTTACAAAAAAGAGCTGTTGAACAAGGTAAGATATCCTTCATTCTGGGCTTGTTCGGATTGCTGTTACACATCCCTGCGTTGTTTTTCCTCGAACGCTTTCTCTTGATCGAGATCGTTTCGTTGGGCTGCGGTGTCGCGGCTCTTGTATTGGGAATCATCTCTCGCAAAAAGCAAAAAGAGAATAACGGCTTTGCGTTAGCTGGTCTGATCCTCTCGATTCTCGCGATGCTGGGATGTGTGCTGACAAATCTCTATCTTTTTGCTATGCTTTCCGAAGTAGGAGACGTCATCTCCTCATACGCCTCTAATCCGTGGTAGTTAATTACTTCTCTGCTGTCTGTCCGCTCCCGACTCGGGGGCGGATTCTTATTTCATACTAAGATGTAAGAAGCAAGAAATAAGGACTCGGAAGCGCAGAATTTCAGTTAGTTCTTATTTTTTCTTTCTTAATTCTTATTTCAAATTAACCATGACACAAATTTTACCGATTGTTACAAGAATGAAACTGAACACAATATATTGTGGTAGTCGGGATATCGTTCACTAGAACTTGTTATAATTCTTTTTCGACAACATTTTTCAAAATCTTATCAAATTGCCCAAAGATTTATTTTTTTCTCGTATAAAATACCGATTGATTTCACGCCGGTAATCTGCTATATTTAGTCAGGATTTCGCCCTGACCGCGAGATATGGCGGCAGGCTTACTTTTCGTAACAAAAGTGTTACAAGAAACCAAAATCGAGAATGTGAAGGAGAAATTATGATCAACAAAATCGTAAAGCGCGACGGACGCGCGGTAGAATTTGACAAGGAAAAGATCACCCAAGCGATCTACAAGGCGGCTCATGCCATCGGCGGCAACGACTACGACAGCGCCGAAGAGCTCGCCGGCAAGGTCATCGAATACTTAGAGGCGGAGGATAACGACAAACCCTCTGTCGAGCATGTACAGGATACCGTTGAGAAGATCCTGATCGAGAACGGTCACGCCAGGACCGCAAAGGAGTTCATCCTCTATCGCGCGGAGCGTACCAGAGTCCGCGAGATGAACACCAAGCTGATGAAGATCTATGAGGATCTGACCTTCAAGTCCGCGAAGGATAATGACGTCAAGCGTGAGAACGCCAACATCGACGGCGATACCGCGATGGGCACCATGCTCAAGTACGGCTCCGAGGGTGCGAAGGAATTCTACCAGATGTATGTCCTCAACCCCAAGTTCGCCAAGGCGCACCGCGAGGGCGACATCCACATCCATGACCTCGACTTTTTGACCCTCACCACCACCTGCTGCCAGATCGATCTGCTGAAGCTGTTCAAGGACGGCTTCTCCACCGGTCACGGCTTCATCCGTGAGCCCAACGATATCTCCACCTACGGCGCACTCGCCTGCATCGCGATCCAGTCTAACCAGAACGACCAGCACGGCGGTCAGTCCGTACCGAACTTCGATTACAGCATGGCGCCCGGCGTTACCAAGACCTATAACAAGCGTTATCGCGCGAACCTCGCCCGCGGCGCTGAGCTGCTCGCGGATGACGAGAACGCGAAGGAAAGCATAGAAGCCATCTGCGCCGCCGCAGAAGCCGCTACCGGCGAGATCGCCAAGCTCGAATCCACCGCGGAGTATGACGCAAAGGAGCTCGAGCTGCTCTCTGAGAAATACGGCGACAAGATCGGCGGCAAATTACAACGCTTTGCGAAGAAGCACGCGCTGACCGAGACCGACCGCGCGACCTTCCAGGCGATGGAGGCGGTCGTCCACAACCTCAACACCATGCACTCCCGTGCGGGCGCGCAGGTTCCCTTCTCCTCCATCAACTACGGCACCGACACCACCCCCGAGGGCAGAATGGTCATCAAAAACATCCTGCTCGCGACCGAAAAGGGTCTGGGCAACGGCGAGACCCCGATCTTCCCCGTTCACATCTTCAAGGTCAAGGAGGGCATCAACTACAATCCCGAGGATCCTAACTACGATCTGTTCAAGCTCTCTTTCCGTGTATCGGCGAAGCGCCTGTTCCCGAACTACGCCTTCATCGACGCGCCCTACAACCTCGCTTACTACAAGCCCGGTCATCCCGAGACCGAGATCGCGTACATGGGCTGCCGTACCCGCGTCATCGGCAACCGCCACGATCCCTCCCGCGAGATCACCTACGGCAGAGGCAACCTGAGCTTCACCTCCATCAACCTGCCCCGTCTCGCGATCCTTTCCAACAAAAATATCGACTTCTTCTTTGATCAGCTCGACCGCATGCTCGATCTGTGCATCGACCAGATCCTCGAGCGCTTTGAGATCCAGTGCCAGAAGCACGTCCGCAACTATCCGTTCCTGATGGGTCAGGGCGTATGGATCGACTCCGACAAGCTCTCGATCGACGACGAGGTGCGCGAGGTCTTGAAGCATGGCACCCTCTCCATCGGCTTCATCGGCTTGGCAGAGGCGCTGGTAGCCCTGATCGGCAAGCATCACGGCGAGAGCGAGGAAGCACAGCGTCTGGGCTTGGAGATCGTCTCCTTCATGCGCAAGAAGCTCGATAAGCAGAGCGAAAAGACAGGGCTGAACTTCACCTGTCTTGCTACCCCCGCAGAGGGTCTGTCCGGCAGATTCGTCCGCATCGATAAGGAGCGCTTCGGCTCCATCAAGGGCGTGACCGACCGCGAATACTACACCAACTCCTTCCATGTTCCCGTATACTATCCGATCAACGCCTTCGACAAGATCAAGATCGAGGCGCCGTACCACGCGCTCACCAACGCGGGTCATATCTCCTACATCGAGCTCGACGGCGATCCCAGCGAGAACCTCGAGGCATTCGAGCAGGTCGTCCGCTGCATGAAGGAAGAGGGCATCGGCTACGGCTCGATCAACCATCCTGTCGATCGTGACCCCGTCTGCGGCTACACCGGTATCATCGGCGACTATTGCCCGCAGTGCGGCAGAAAGATCATCAAGAACGGCGCGCAGGTCGAGCGCATCCGCCGCATCACCGGCTACCTCGTCGGCACCCTCGACCGCTTCAACAACGCCAAAAAGGCAGAGGTCAAGGACAGAGTCAAGCACAGCGTGATCGCCGCAGATGACTGCGGCTGTGACCTAGAGGCGGTTTGATTGAGTAACACATAATCTTTTACAGGGGAGCCGTTGCCGCTCCCCTGTTTTTCCGAGTTGACAGCGTTCATTGCGGAACAAATGCTGCTTTTCCGTAGGGTACGGCATTTAT
>DNIP01000093.1 GCA_003499325.1 Oscillospiraceae bacterium | reverse complement strand
GAGACCGACGGCAAGAAGGGCTGGGTCTGCAAGGTCTGCGGCTATGTCTATGAGGGAGAGGAGCTCCCCGACGACTTCATCTGCCCGCTGTGCAAGCACGGCGTCGCCGACTTTGAACCGATCGAATAATCATCAACTATTTGCGGGCCCCTTGAATCGCTGTATCCAAGGGGTCAGCAGATTTCGGACAGACTTACCATATCATCCTAGTCGATAAGGAGGTACCAATGGGACTTTTCAGCAAGAAATTCTGTGACGTTTGCGGCAACAAGATCGGACTTTTGGGCAACCGCAAGCTGGAGGACGGCAATCTGTGCAAGGACTGCGCCAAGAAGCTCTCACCGTGGTTCAGCGAACGCCGCCACAGCACGCTCAATGAGATCAAGGCACAGCTCGATTATCGTGAAGCGAACAAGGAGAAGGTCGCCGCTTTTTCGGCGTCCAAAGCCCTCGGCAGCCGCACCAAGCTGATGATCGACAATGAAAAGCGGCAGTTTATGGTCGCTAAAACCTCCAACCCCGCGCAGGAGAATCCCGATGTGCTGGACTTCTCTCAGGCGCGCGGATGTGAGCTGACCATCGACGAGAGCCGCGACGAGATCGAACGTCAGACCGAGGACGGCAGCACTGTCAGCTACGACCCGCCCCGCTATGAGTACGCCTACACGATGAGCGTCAAGATCTTTGTCGATCATCCGTATTTTGACGAGATGGAGTTCGATATCAGCGACGGCTACATCAACACCGGCGAGGTGCGCATGGGCGGCGCCGACACAAATTGGACGGTCAACCATGCTCCGTCGAGCTTCCTCGGTGACAGAGAGGTGCAGAAGTATCACGACACCGTCGCGCTCGGCAACGAGATCAAGGCTGAGATCGACCGTATGCAGGGTAAGGCTGCCCCCGTGAGTTACGAAGAGCAGAACGCGAATGTGAATGATAGGGGCTATCAGTCGAATGCGAGCGGTTACGCTCAGCAGGGTTATTCGCAGAATCCTGCCGCGAGCGCTTCTTGGGTCTGTCCGTTCTGCGATACCGACAATCACGGTAACTTCTGTGAGGGCTGCGGCGCAAAGCGTCCGTCCTGATCACAGGTTGCGATAAAATCTTAAGGAGAAAGCACTATGAAAAAGTATGTATGTGATGTTTGCGGCTATGTCTATGACCCCGAGGAGAACGGCGGCGTAGCGTTCGAGGATCTTCCCGACGATTATGTCTGCCCTCTGTGCGGCGTAGGCAAGGATGAATTCAGCGAGGCGTAAGTCCGTCTGATTCTTCAAGCAAAGTGACAAGGCCCTGCGGTTGTTCCGCAGGGCTTTTGCTATGCCGAAAAGATTTTCTGTCAACACAATGAATGAAATGAACTGAGATGTAATCAAATGAAATGATATGATATGAGAATCAATTGCGCCATGCGCCTTGTATTCTTATTCATCTTCTTATTTGTATTTGTTTTCTTATTCTTGTTCTTATTTGTATTCTTATTCTTATTCTTCTTCTTATTGGCAGCAATTGCTGGCAATTGCCAAAAGTGGTATAGAGGAATGCAACTCAGCGTGTCGAAAAGGCGCCCTCAGATGAGAGCGCCTCAGACTGTAGAAAAACTTTATAATTGTCATTCTGAGCGATTAGCGAAGAATCTGAAAGTGCACATTTTCCGTCAGATTACACATGATAGGTGTAATATAATTGGATAGATTGCACTATAAGATCCTTCGGGCGCACCCTCAGGATGACAGTTCAGAAAACTTAATATTACTTTTTCGACAAACTGAGGCGCTCTCAGATGAGAGCGCCTTTCAATATATCTTTTCAATTGGTCAATGAATAAAGCGAAACCTTATTGCCTGATCACTCCGACACATGGTTACGCCGTTGATGACGGCAACAGAACGATCAGGTGTTACAATAGGCGAACTCAGACGCGCGCGTCGACGCGCGCGTCGATGCACGCATCAATCCTGACCGGGAACCTTGGGCAGGGACTCCAGACCCTTTTTGAGATCCTCGTCGGTGGGGATGTAGTCGGTCATCTCGCCGTCGTTGAACTTCTGGTACGCGACCATGTCGAAGTAGCCGGTGCCGGTCAAGCCGAAAACGATGGTCTTTTCCTCGCCGGTCTCCTTGCACTTGAGCGCCTCGTCGATCGCGACGCGGATGGCGTGGCTGGATTCGGGAGCGGGCAGGATGCCTTCCACTCTTGCGAACTGCTGTGCCGCCTCAAAGACAGAGGTCTGCTCGACCGAGGTCGCCTCCATATAGCCGTCGTGATAGAGCTGGCTGAGGGTCGTGGACATACCGTGGAATCTCAGACCGCCCGCGTGGTTCGCGGAGGGGATGAAGCCGGAGCCGAGGGTGTACATCTTCGCGAGCGGACAGATCATGCCCGTGTCGCAGAAGTCGTAAGCAAATTTACCTCTGGTAAAGCTCGGGCAGGACGCGGGCTCGACGGCGATGATGCGGTAATCCTTCTCGCCGCGCAGCTTCTCGCCCATGAACGGCGCGATCAGACCGCCCAGGTTGGAGCCG
>DNIP01000006.1 GCA_003499325.1 Oscillospiraceae bacterium | reverse complement strand
GCAGTGAAATTGTAGGGGAGTGCCTTGGTGCTCCCGCGGCAGGGCGTTGGTCAAAAGGATTCGGTACGTCGCAAGCGCCGTACCCTACATGGCACGCACCAAAGGAGTATACCATGTCCGAACAAAAAACACCCCTGCGCCTTGCCGGCGTAGTCAGAGAAAGCATCGTAGACGGTCCCGGGATCCGCATGACGGTCTTTGTACAGGGCTGTCCGCACCACTGCAAGGGCTGTCACAATCAGCACACCTGGGACTTTGAGGGCGGTTACCAAAGCTCGGTCGAGCGTGTGCTCGAAGAAGCCGCCAAGGATCCCCTGCTCAAGGGCGTGACCCTGTCGGGCGGCGAGCCCTTCTGTCAGGCTCAAGCGCTGACCGTGCTTGCGAAAAAAGCGCACGAGATGGGGCTGAACGTCTTTTGCTACAGCGGCTTCACCTTTGAAAAGCTGATGGCGGAGTTTGACGCTCATCCCGAGTACAAGGCGCTGCTGGAGCAGTGCGACTGGCTGGTGGACGGTCCCTTTGTCGAAGAGGAAATGAGCCTGATGCTCCACTTTCGCGGCAGCCGCAACCAGCGCGTCTTAGACGTACCCAAGTCCCTCAAGGAGGGCAAGGCGGTGCTGTCGGAATACAACTGATCGCGCGTTATCGTGAAATGACAACAGAACAGAATAAGGTGAAAGAGCGTCGGAAATCCGGCGCTTTTTTTAATGAGGAGTGAGGAGTTAGGAGTTAGGAGTTGATGGTGGGCTTTGCCCACACCCGTTTATATTTTTCGATAAAACCTTATTGCTCGTGCTTGCGCAATACAAATCCAAAACACGAAGTGTTTTCCGCAACTCCTCACTCCTCACTCCTAACTCCTAACTCTCAACTTTCCACTTTCCACTGTCAACTGTCATTTCGTTGTTTTTCACAACTTCTCGCGCTTCTTTTTGCTAACTTTGTCCTGTTGTAAAAGCGCTGATTTTATGATAGAATGTATGTGTATGTAGAATTGAATCACAAAATTCTCACATAGAATTATAATCGGAAATTGACACATCTTGAAAGGATGGAAAACTATGGTAGTAAAGGATATTATTGACATCTTAGATGGCGAGATCATCTGCGAGGGCAACCTCGACGCCGAAATCAAAACCGCCTGCGGCTCCGACATGATGAGCGACGTGCTAGCGTTCGTCAAAGATCAGAGCGTTCTGCTGACCGGTCTGGTCAATCCGCAGGTCGTGCGTACCGCCGAGATGATGGACATGGCGTGCATCGTCTTTGTCCGCGGCAAGATGCCCGATCAGGGGATCATCGACCTCGCTGAGCAGCGCGACATCACCCTCATCAAGACCCGCTACAGAATGTTTACCGCCTGCGGCAAGCTCTATGAGGGCGGCCTTTCCGGAGGTACCGCGGTATGAGCAACATCCATCTTCATTATGAGGTCAGCGGAGAGGACTTCACCCGCGCCGGTGAAGCGTCCGGCTCCGTCAAAAAGCGCCTTAAGGCGCTGGGCTACAACACCGACGCCATCCGCAGGGTCGCGATCGCGATGTACGAGGCGGAGATCAACATGGTCATTCATGCCGAGGGCGGCTTTGTTGACGTCGATATCTTCCCCGATCATGTAAATGTCCTGCTCTCCGATAAGGGCCCCGGCATCCCCGACGTTGAGAAGGCGATGCAGGAGGGCTTTTCCACCGCGCCCGATAACGTCCGCAACCTCGGCTTCGGCGCGGGCATGGGTCTGCCCAATATCAAAAAATACACCGACGACATGAAGATCGAGACCGAGATCGGCAAAGGCACGGATCTGTATTTGACTGTCAAGGTCAAAGAAGCGTAGATTTTTAGTGAGGAGTTAGGAGTGAGGAGTTAGGAGTTATGGGAAACACTTCGTGTTTTGATTCCTATGATGATATTAAGGCGTAACATTTTCAAATATCAATCAGGTGCGGACAGCGTCCGCCCTCAACTCCTCACTCCTAACTCCTCACTTCTAACTATAAACAGGTAAGCAATATGAACAACAAATATTTCCACTCTGTCGTGCTGGACGCGGAGCTGTGCTGCGGCTGTACCAACTGCCTCAAGCGCTGTCCCACCGAGGCGATCCGCATCCGCGACGGCAAGGCGCATATCCTCTCCGAGAGGTGCATTGACTGCGGCGAGTGCATCCGCATCTGTCCGCATCACGCCAAACGCGCCCGTTCCAATTCAATCGAAGAAATACAACCCTATAAGGTCAAGATTGCCATCCCCGCGCCCGCGCTGTTCGGTCAGTTCAACAACCTCAACGATATTGACATCGTGCTGACAGGTCTGCGCGCGATGGGCTTTGACGTCATTTATGAGGTCAGCCGCGCGGCGGAGCTGGTGAGCGAAGCAACACGCCGTTTGATTCGGGATAAGAAGCTGCGCTTCCCGATCATCAGCTCGGCGTGTCCCGCGATCGTGCGCCTGATCAAGATCCGCTTTCCCGAGCTGTGCGGCAACGTCATGCCCCTGCTGGCGCCCATGGAGGTCGCCGCAAGGATGGCGCGCCGCGAGGTGATCGACATCTCGGGGCTGAGCGACGACGACATCGGCGTGTTCTTCATCACGCCCTGCCCCGCTAAGGTCACTGAGATCAACAATCCGAACGGATGCGAGAAGAGCGCCGTCACCGGTGCGATCGCGATCTCGCAGATCTACCCCGAGCTGACCTCCAAGATGGAGAAGCTCAAAAACGTGGAGCCGATTGCGCAATCCGGCTTGATCGGCGTCGGCTGGGCGACCTCGGGCGGTGAAGCCGCCGCCATGCTGGGCGACAAATACTTAGCCGCGGACGGTATCGAGAACGTCATCCGCGTCCTCGAGGAGCTGGAGGATGAGCACATCCACGGCGTCGATTTCATCGAGCTGAACGCCTGCTCCGGCGGTTGCGTCGGCGGCGTGCTGGCTGTCGAAAACCCCTATGTCGCACAGGCGCGCATCCAGAATTTGCGCAAATATCTGCCCGTTTCCCTCAACCACCTTGATCAGAAGGATCTCGGCGGTATGCAGTGGGAGAATGAGCTCGAATTCAACGCCGAGAGCTTCCGTCTGTCGGACGACATCATCAAGGCGATGGATATGATGGAAAAGATGGAGGAGATCTGCAAGACCCTGCCCGGACTGGACTGCGGCTCCTGCGGCGCTCCGACCTGCCGCGCGCTGGCGGAGGATATCGTCAAGGGCAACGCCAAGGAGAC
>DNIP01000068.1 GCA_003499325.1 Oscillospiraceae bacterium | reverse complement strand
TGTTGCCTTATCTTAATGATATTGGGTCATCGACCGCCCTTTCTTATTGCCGTTATTATTTTGCTCTGCTGACAACAATGAAGTTGTCAAATCTCTCTATATCGTACCGTGAGTCAAAGCGGTTCGCGTAGTCGGCGGGCAGGACAAAGACGTCATCCTTGTATTCGTCCGCGGTCATGTCCTGCGGGAGAACAAAGCTGTATCTGTCAAAGCTCTTGGCAAAGCGAAACTCGGCGGTATTGTTATAATACTGCACGGTGGAGTAGAAGCGCGAGGGCTCGACCCCACAGTAATACATCAGTACAAGATAGCCGCCGTTGACCCTGCCGTCGGTATAGAGATCGGCGCAGTATACGGTGTTTCTATCAAGCGAATCAGCGTATCGTGCCGCCTCGCCGAAGCCGTGCATGAACTGCTGCCCGATCTGCTGCCTGTACCCGGCGCCGAAATAGGTATGGACGAACAGCCCCGACGCCGCTATGATCAGGCACAGCACAACAGCGCACATCTCCCGCTGTCTGTTTGCCAGGAAATTGATACCCACCGCTACAAAGTAGACAACCGGGATGAAGAGGACGTTGATACGGTTGATGTTCTGATGAACGATCAGCGAAAAGAGGAAGGCGGCTGTAAACCACGCGCACATCACAAAGTCGAAATGAGCCGATCTCAGCTTGACCGCGCGTTTGAACGACAGAAAGCCGCCCAGCAACAGCAGAGGGAAGGTGAACACATAGATGATATTGAAGCCGTCGATGATATTGTGCAGCTCGCGGACAGGATAAGAGAACAGCAGGGAAAAAAGACTGCCGATATTCTTGATCACGTTGCTCAGAAAATCCTTATCCAAGGACAGGAATACCGAGTTTGACCGCAGCGCGGTAAGACGCGGCACGCTGAACAAGGAGGTTTGGATCTCGGGCAGCTTAAACAGATTCACGATCCAGAACATTGCCAGAGGAACGGCGATCACGATACAAACAACGCCGCTGAGAAGAAGCTGCTTGAGCGTGATATAGCGCCTGACCAAAGCATAAATCAAAAGGATCACCAGCATGATCGGCACGACGATATACGTTGAAGCGTAGGTATACAGCGACAATGAGAATAACGCCGCCGAGAGGAGGTAAGACCATGTCTTTTTATCCTGACACCCCTTGACGAAGAAATACAGCGCGAAGAGGATCAAGAACGGAGCCGGGTTTGCGTCAAGTCCCCAGCGAGAGCTGATAATATGCCACGGAGAGACAGCGAGCAGCAGAGCGCCTATATAGGCGGTGAAGCGATTCGTCGTCTTTTTCAGCAAAAGATACAGAACCAATATGGAGAGGACGCCGAGCAGTGCTTGCGGCAGACGGTAGGCAAACAGGCTGTTGCCTAATATCTTGATAAACAGCGAGGCGGCGTACATATAGAACGGGCCGTGTCCGGCTCCCCACGCTACGGGATATACGGGGTTATGATACCCGTTTCTGTCAACGCCGTAATTCGCGATAGCCCATGAATCATAACCGATGCTCGCCTCGTCCTGATTCATGCCCGCAGGCAGCTCAGAGAGCCCGATCAATCTCAGCGCCGCGCTGATGATCAAAACAACGGCGATGAAGATGATCTCAAATCTTCTGCTCTCGATCAATCGGTCAAAGCGCTCCGAAAAAGCCCTTTTCTTTTTTACCAATGCCGCAATCAGGATAAAAACGCATATCAAGCCCATTGATATATAATTGAAATAAACCATATGATCCTCACATTGTATTGTAAAAATTCATCAATCGATATAACGAATTCTACCAGAAGTGATGACTCATGTCAATTATCTACCGTTCATACAGCAGATAATGATGCAATGCCCGCTGTACCATACAGCGGGCATTGATTCTATTTGTTATATTTGATCATGCTTTTGTTTCGTTTGCCTTCTGGTTGTTCTTGTTGATAAACTTGATAAAGAACAGGGTCGCGATCATCAGCACGATACCGACAGGCAGTGCGATGTACCAAGACTGTACAAAGCCGGCTACGATAAAGCTGATGAACGATACCGCGGCAACGGTGATCGCGTACGGCAGCTGGGTACTGACGTGGTTGATATGGTTACACTGGGCACCCGCCGAGGACATAATGGTAGTGTCGGAGATCGGGGAGCAATGGTCGCCGCAGACAGCGCCCGCAAGGCAGGCGGAGATGCCGATGACCTGCAGCTCGCCGGACGGGAAGATGGACAGAACGATCGGGATAAGGATACCGAAGGTGCCCCAAGAGGTACCGGTCGCGAAAGCGAGAAGGCATGCAACGAGGAAGATGATAGCGGGCAGGAAGTTCTGCAGAGAAGCAGCGGCGCCGTTCATCATATAAGCGACGAAGTACTTCGCGCCGAGCAGGGTGGTCATGTTCTTAAGCGCGGTAGCGAAGGTGAGAATGAGGATCGCGGGTACCATCGCGAAGAAGCCCTTCGGAACCTGCTCCATCGCCTCCTTGAAGGTGACGATCTTGCGGAGCATGAGATATACGATGGTGAATACCAGCGCGATCGCGCCTGCCCACGGCAGACCGACTGTCGCGTCGGTGTCGCCGAACGCATCGAGGAAGGGCACGCCGTCGAGGATGCCGCCGTTATAGACCAGCGCAAAGACGGAAATGCCAATCAGGAAGATGACCGGCAGGATCAGGTCGATGACCTTACCGTTGGGGTTAACGCCCTCGTTCTCGAGCTCTTTGTCAACTCTCTCACCGGTGGTGTAGAGGTCGTCCTTGAACTGCGCGTTATACTCGTGCATCGCCATGGAGCCGTAATCGAAGCCCATGATGCAGATCGCGATGATAAACACGAAGGTGAGCAGGGAATAGAAGTTGTAGGGGATCGCGGTGATAAAGAGCTTTAAGCCCTGACCGTCCTCGGCATAGGAAGCGACAGCCGCCGCCCAGGAGGATACGGGCGCGATCATGCAGACGGGAGCCGCGGTCGCGTCGATCAGGTACGCGAGCTTCGCGCGCGAAACCTTGTGACCGTCGGTGACGGGACGCATGACGGAGCCGACCGTCAGGCAGTTGAAATAGTCGTCGATGAAGATCAGTACGCCGAGTACAAAGGTCGCGAGCATCGCGCCGGTGCGGCTCTTGATATGCTTTGCCGCCCACTTACCGAACGCGCGGGAGCCGCCCGCCTTGTTGATCAGGGCGACGATGATGCCCAGCTCAACCAAGAAGATGAAGATACCTGCCGTATCGCTGACCGCCGTGATCAGACCGTCGGAGGTGATCGCGTCCATCGCCTTGAGGAAGTCGAAGTTCGCATACATCAAGCCGCCGACAACAATACCGATCGCCAGAGAGGAATACACTTCCTTGGTGATCAGCGCCAAAGCGATCGCGATGATCGGGGGCAGAAGCGCCCATGCGGAGCCCTGTACCGTGCCGTCGCCGGCAATCCTGCCGTAGCCGTGGCAGTCCTCGCATAATGCGCCGTCGAGCGCGCCGTGGCCCTCGCAAGTCTCACACTGTGCGCTGCAGGTCT
>DNIP01000135.1 GCA_003499325.1 Oscillospiraceae bacterium | reverse complement strand
AGAAGGAAAAGAAGAAGAAAGAAGAGGAAAAACCCGAGAAGGATAAAAAAGAAGAGAAGAAAAAGCCCTCCCTGCTTGCCAAGCTCAAGGATAAGCACGGCGTGACGGGTCTGATCGACCTGTTCCGCTCAGCGGCAAGTATCGCGACAGGCATGCTCAAGGGCATTATCTCTCATGTCGTATTCGAGAAGCTCGACGTCGGTATTATGCTGTCGGGTGAGGACGCCGCGTCGGTCGCGCTCACCTATGGCAAGGTGTGCTCCGCGCTCTATCCTGCGATCAACATCCTCGCGGCGGCGACGGTATGCAGGGATTACAACATTAGCATCGAGCCGGTGTTCGATCCCGAAAAGCCCACCGAGGTTTATGCGGATGTGCATGTTTATCTGCGGATCATCTTTGTCCTCGGCGCGGCGCTCAAGGCAGGCTTTAGATTCCTGTTCCTGTTTCTCAAAGCAAAGTTTAAAAAGTAATCTGTTGTTGCGATCATCGCGGCAATTTCTATCATTCTAACCGTATATTAATAAATTAGTATAAGATATCACAAAGGAGATGTAATTATGAGTGATCATCCGGTTAACAGTTTAATGGACACTTCCATGAGAAAAATCAAGGAAATGATCGACGTCAACAGCATTATCGGCGATCCGATCACGACCCCTGACGGCACCGTCATCATTCCCGTATCCAAGGTGACCTACGGCTTTGCGTCCGGCGGCTCCGATCTGCCCACCAAGAAGGAGAATCGCGATTGCTTCGGCGGCGGTTCCGGCGCGGGCGTTACCATCCAGCCGCTCGGATTTTTGAGCATTACAAAGGGTACCACCAAGTTCATCCCGATCGAAAAGTATGACGGCGCTGCCGATCGTATCGTCGGTATGATCCCCGAGGCGTTCGATAAGATCTCTTCCTTTATCAGCAAGGATAAAAAGGAAAAAACCGACCTCGAAAACGATCTCGATAAATTCGACGTCTGATAAAGCTTCATCATAGGTAAAAGGATACACAGGCAAAGACCGCGCTTCATATTCCGAGCTGTTTTTTCATAGAATAGATCGGGTGATTTGATGAAAAAGCTGCTTTGTCTGTTGTTGTCCTGCGCGATTTGCGTGCTGTCGAGCGTTTGCGTCCATGCACGGGAGGTGCCTGTCTCCGCCGCGGCATATGTGCTGTATTGTCCCGATAACGGAAAGATCATCCTCTCCGATAACGCCGACAAACAGCTCCCGATGGCGTCTACCACCAAGATCATGACGACCTTATTGACGCTCGAGGAAGCCGCCGTCGATAACCGTGTGGTGGAATTCACCGATGAAATGTCCGCCGAGGGCAGCTCCATGTACCTCAAAAAAGGGGAAAAGGTCACTCTCTATGATCTCGCGGTCGGCATGATGATGCAGTCGGGCAACGACGCCGCCAATGCCGCCGCGATCTCCATTGCGGGCAGCTTTGAAGCGTTCGCCGATTTGATGAATGAGAAGGCGGCCGCGATCGGGATGACGCATACGCATTTTGTCACACCGAGTGGTCTGGATGACGATCAACATTATTCCACCGCCTATGATATGGCGCTGTTGATGGCATACGCTTTGCAAAATGAGGATTTTGCCACCATCACCTCACAGACCTCTATGGAGGTGCATTTCATCTATCCCGCCGACAAATTCATCACCTATCCGAACCATAATAAGCTGCTGAAAATGTACCGCGATTGCATCGGCGGTAAAACGGGCTTTACGGATGCGGCGGGGCGATGCCTTGTCACCGCGGCTTGCCGCGACGATCTCACCCTGATCGCCGTCACGCTCAATGACCGCAGTGATTGGGGCGACCACACCGAGATGTATGACGAGGGCTTCTCACGCTATAAGGCGATGACGATCGATCATGCGCTCCATTCCATCGGCGTAGTCGGGGGAGAAGCAGATTCCGTTCCGCTGAATACGGACGAATTACGCGTTGTCGTACCTGCCGATACGGAAGATGTGACCACCCGGGTTTCTCTTCCGTCGTTCCTCTATGCTCCGATCGAAGAGGGGGCAATCGTCGGAAAGATCGTTTGTTTTTCAGACGGAGCGGTACTGTCCGAAACGCCGATCAAAGCGGCGCAGACTGTTGGGCAGGATCGTCGCAAACGAAGTATATTCACTTATATAAAGGATTTGTTACATTGGCTCAGTTAGTTAGATTGCAAAAAATGCTCGCCGACTGCGGCGTGGCTTCTCGCAGAAAAAGTGAAGAATTGATCGCCGCAGGCAGGGTGCGCGTCAACGGCAGGGTCGCTCAGATCGGCGATAAGGTCGATCCGTACAACGACAAGGTCTATGTCGGCAAGCGCCGCGTCACGGGCACCGCCAAGCCGAAGCTGCGCTATATCATGCTCAACAAACCGCGCGGCGTGCTCACCACGATGAACGATGAACGCGGCAGGAAGTGCGTCGCCGATCTGATCAAGGATATCGATGTGCGCCTCTATCCCGTCGGCAGGCTTGACCGCGACAGCGAGGGGATGCTGTTAATGACCAACGACGGAGAGTTTGCCAACCATGTCATGCACCCCAAAAAGCACGTCAACAAGGTCTACCGCGTGACCGTGCGCCCGAATATCAAGGACGATCAGGTCGCGAAGCTCGAGAGCGGCGTTGTCATCGATGGCAGAAAAACCGCTCCCGCTCAGGTGCGCGTTGTCAGCCGTGATAAGGATAATGAGCGCTGTATCCTCGAGATCGTCATCCGCGAGGGCAGGAACCGCCAGATACGCAAGATGTGTGACGCGGTCGGTTTGGAGGTCGCGCGATTGAAGCGCATCGCCATCGGCGGCGTCAAGCTCGGCAAGCTGCGTTCGGGTATGTACCGCGATCTTACCGAGATCGAGGTGCGCAAGCTGTCCGCCGATCCTAATCCCAACGCGAATTTTGATATCGATTCCATTCTGTAGGAAAGAGAAAACCTCTCGTCTGAATATGATAGATAACGGAGATTCATTATGCTCGTAGTCAAGCCCGATCCGAAAAATGAACAGAGTGAGAATAAGGCGCTGAACGCCTTTTTGGATGACGTTCCCTGCGGCTTCATCCGCTTCCATCATCGCGGCTACATCATCGTCGTGGACGAGCTGTTGCCGCTGCCCGAGGATCCGAAGAATATTGATAAGCCGACTTTTGCAATCCTCGATACGATCATCCGCGCCATCGGCTCTTATGGGCTGAATCACTCCTGCTTCTACTTTGAATGTGAGAATCCCGTGCTGTTCCCGACGCTGGAGGCACTGCGCTTTTCGGTCAAGGGCGGGATGGCAAAGAGCGATTTGTCTAAAATCTTGAACCATCAGCACAACTGATTCGACCGCTCCCTGTAAGGAGCAATGTCATTAAGTTAAGAAAGGCTCCTTTTGGTAAAAGGAGCTGTCACCGAATGGTGACTGAGGAATTGTATCAATTGACCGAGCGTCAGCGAGATACTTTTTTCTTAACCTAATGATATTGCTTGAAACGGGAGCTTTTTTTTGAAATCTATTGATAAAAACGCTGTTTTTCCCTTGCTATTTTCGCTTGATTGTAATATAATGTAAAATGAAGATTTATGTGGTACACCTCAATTGTGTACCTGTTAGGAGGAATGTTTGTGGGTGTTGAAAAGGTTTCATCCTACGATGTACTGAACGCCTTTTTTGACGAAGGCAGTTTTATGGAAACCGACGCTTATTTAAAGGGCGATTCGGGTGAGGCTGAGGCGGTGACCGGTTACGGCACTGTCGACGGCGTTAACGTCTACGCGTTCGCGCAGAATGTTGATACCTGCGGCGGCGCGATGAGCAAGGCGCAGTCCAAAAAGATCACCAAGCTCTATGATCTGGCGCTCAAGACCGGCGCTCCCGTGATTGGCTTCTATCATTCCGTCGGCGGCAGACTGGAGCAAAAGTATGAGCTCCTTTCCGCGTACGGCGATATTTTGAGAAAGTCATCCAAGTTAAGCGGTATCGTCCCGCAGATCTCCGTCGTTCTCGGCAGCTGTGTCGGAACCTCGGCACTGATCGCGGCGGCGGCTGATTATATCATCATGGAAAAGGATGCGACGCTGAGCGTTGACACGGTCGGCGAGAATGCTTCCGCTCAGGATAATCTGAGTAACGGCAACGTTTCCTTTATCTGTGAAGGCTATGAGGCGTGTGTGGACAAGGCAAAGGCGCTGCTCGGCTATTTTCCCGCCAACAACCTCGAGCCTGCTCCCGCGTTTGAGAGCGTTCCCCCTTATGCCGAGCCCGATAAGCTGCCGAAATTTTTTGCCGATGAAGGGTCGCTTCTTTGTGTCGGCGGCGGTTACGGTGAGCCCGTCTGCACCGCGTTCGGCAGAGTGAACGGCTATCCTGTCGGTATCATCGTCACCAAGGGCGGTGTGATCTCTGCTGACAGCGCTAAGAAGATGGCAAAGCACGTTCGCTTCTGTGACGCGTTCTCGCTCCCGCTGATCACCATTGTTGACGCGGAGAAGTTCGAGAGCCTCGGCGACGCTTCCAAGCTGATCTCCGCCTATGCCGACGCGACCGCTCCCAAGATCGCCGTGATCGCGGGCACAGCTGTCGGCGCTGTCTATATCGCTCTTGCGGGTTCGACCTCCGGCGCCGATCTGGTCTATGCCATGCCCGACGCTGTTGTATCTCCCATAGCGCCCAAGGCGGCGGCATTCATCCTCGACAGCTCTATCGCCGACGCGCCTGTCGCAGAACAGGATGAAAAGGCGATGGCGTATGTCAAGGCGAATCTCTCCGCAGTCAAGGCGGCTGAGGACGGCTATATCGACGATATCGTTGATACCGAGTCCATCCGCGACAGAATTGTCGGCGCGATCGAGATACTGCTCAGCAAGCGTGTTTCCACCTTGCCGAAGAAGCATAGCACCAAAGTATAATCACCGATCTGTTGATCTGATAAATTATAGAAATAAGAGGTAACGATTATG
The DNA here is from genome assembly GCA_003499325.1 of Oscillospiraceae bacterium. Taxonomy (GTDB): domain Bacteria; phylum Bacillota; class Clostridia; order Oscillospirales; family Acutalibacteraceae; genus Ruminococcoides. The sequence goes on along the minus strand of DNIP01000135.1, from coordinate 2,731 downwards.
AAGAATCTGAGAATCACCGTCAACGGTGTCGCATATGACGTACAGGTAGAAGAATTGAACGGGAACGAAGCTCCTGCTTTTGCTCCTGCTGCAGCAGCTCCTGTCAAAGCCGCTGCACCGAAAAAAGCAGCCGCGGCTGCCGCCGGCGCGGGTGAGAAGGTCGCCGCGCCCATGCCCGGCACCATCGTCTCCGTCAACGTATCCGACGGTCAGTCCGTCAAGAAGGGCGACGTCCTCGTTGTTCTCGAGGCGATGAAGATGGAAAATGAGATCAAAGCGCCTAAGGACGGCACCATCACCGGTATCTCCGTCAGCAAGGGCGAGAGTGTTGACACAGGCGCGACCCTCGTGACCATAGGCTAAGGAGAAGATCATGAGCAAGAAGATTTTAGTCACAGAGACAGCGCTGCGTGACGCGCACCAGAGCCTGATCGCAACTCGCATGACGACCGAAGAGATGCTCCCGATCCTCGATGAGATGGACAAGATCGGCTACCATTCGCTCGAATGCTGGGGCGGCGCGACCTTTGACAGCTGTCTGCGATTTTTGAATGAAGACCCGTGGGAGCGTCTGCGCACCATCCGCAAGCATTGCAAGAATACCAAGCTCCAGATGCTGTTCCGCGGACAGAATATGCTTGGCTATCGTCATTATGCCGACGACGTCCTCGAGTATTTTGTACAGCGTTCCGTCGCGAACGGTATCGATATCATCCGTATTTTTGACGCGCTGAACGATATCAAGAACCTTCAGGTCGCCATCAAGGCGGCGAAGAAGGAGGGCGCTCATGCGCAGGTAGCGATCAGCTATACCACAGGCCCCGTCTTTACCGACGAGTATTATGTCGAGTACGCTAAGCGCATTGCCGACGCGGGCGCCGATTCCATTTGCATCAAGGATATGGCGGCGCTGCTCACCCCTTACCGTACCGAAAAGCTCGTTAAGGCGATTAAGTCCGAGGTCGATCTTCCCTTACAGCTCCATACCCACTATACCTCGGGTCTTGCATCCATGTGCCTGATGAAGGGCGTAGAAGCGGGCGTCGATATGATCGACACCGCGATCTCTCCGCTGGCGCTGGGTACCTCTCATGCGCCGACCGAGAGCATGATCGCCGCGTTCATGGGTACCGAATACGACACGGGCATCAAGCTCGAGAGCCTGACCCCGATCCGCGAATACTTCATGACCCTGCGCGAAAAGTATATCAAGAGCGGACTGCTCGATCCCAAGATGCTCGCTACTGACGCCAAGGCGCTGATCTATCAGGTGCCCGGCGGCATGCTGAGCAACCTGCTCAGTCAGCTCAAGCAGGCGGGCAAGGAGGATCAGCTCACACAGGTGCTCGAGGAAGTACCGCGTGTGCGTGAGGACAGCGGTTATCCGCCGCTCGTCACCCCGACCTCTCAGATTGTCGGTACTCAGGCGGTGTTCAACGTCATCATGGGCGAGCGCTACAAGATGTGTACCAACGAGTTCAAGGATCTGGTCGCGGGCAAATACGGCACCACCCCGATGCCCATCGACCCTGAGTTCCGCAAGCGCATTATCGGCGATATGAAGCCGATCGATTGCCGTCCCGCTGATCTCCTCGAGCCGGAGCTCGATAAGCTGCGTGCCGAGATCCCGCAGTATATAGAGCAGGAAGAGGACGTTTTGAGCTATGCGCAGTTCCCGAAGGTCGCGATCGACTTCTTTGAGAAACGCCGCAACAAAAAGCTCGGCATCAACTCCGCTTTGCTTGACAAAGAGAATAAGGTTCATCCTGTTTGATCGGGATAGGAAAAGGCTGTCGGAAATCGACAGCCTTTTGTAGTGTTATGATACTTTGATAACGCCTTGGGAGAATTCGTTGATCGGCTCAGCCTTTCTTGCAATGTTCATCGCTTCGGCAGCGCGCAGATCAACATGAAATATTTCTTTTGCGGAAATTTGACTGAGATGCTCATAATCCGCCTTGACCTTGACGATCAGGGGTAATCCGGCTCCTTTGAGTAGTTCCTCCCACCCTGATCTGATGCCGAGGATCCGCAGATAGGGGACAGGGGTGCTCTGTAGCTCCGTTGTAATGTTGAGGAAAGCCGACAGGATGATACGACGTATCCGCGCCATGGTGTAGCGCTTTGTTTTGATGGTGTTAAATATTTCGGATAGAGAATTATACTGCTTTGCCGCTTCGATAATGCGGTATTCCAGCCCTTCGCTGACGTCGGCGATTCGGCGCAGCTCCTCTGACGTGATCGTTTTGAGCCGATAGAGGATCGCGGGCTCAATGCTTTGGATCGTACACGGATGGGGGATTGTCATCGGCGTGAGTGTGTCGTACGGTTCACCGTTTTCGATCATCTCACGGAGCTTACTTGCGGAAGCGATCCCGTCGCGGATCACGTCTTCATCGTGATTCACGCATTTTCGCCGGATCGCGATCGGCATGATCCCGTGCTTTTTGCATGCCTTGATGTACTCGAGCGCAAGGATGTTGTTGGGCTGATTGATGACGGCGGCATGATGCGTTCCAACCGCCGCACTCAGAGCCTTCGGATAATACTCTCCGCTCTTCATCGCGGCGTGTATCTTGTCATTGATCCGCTTATTCTCGAGCAGTTCGACGATCTCATTCAGATCGTTGATCGAATTTTCCGCGCCGAAGCAGAGCTTGTCGCAGTTCATTGCCGCGGCAATACGCACGCCGTTTTGAGCAAAGGTCTGCGCGCTCGCCATCGCGTAGAC
>DNIP01000151.1:3199-4195 GCA_003499325.1 Oscillospiraceae bacterium | reverse complement strand
ATAAATTAGAGCAGGGCGATCAAGCTGCCATCAAAGAGAAGATGGACGACGTCATGGATCGCCGTAAGTCAAAACAGCCGCTCGAGTTCCCCTCCGCCGGCTCGGTGTTCAAGCGTCCCAAAGACGCTTTTGCCGGTACGCTGATCGAGCAGTGCGGGCTCAAGGGAAAGACCGTCGGCGGCGCACAGGTCAGCGAGAAGCACGCCGGCTTCATCATCAATATCGGCGGCGCGACCTGCGACGATGTGATGGGACTCGTCAAGCTCGTGCAGGATACGGTCAAAGCGGAGACGGGCTATTCTCTTGAGCGCGAGATCATCCGAATCGGCAGAGAATAATTCGGCTCGATCGACTTTTAAAGAAAGGGGCAACGTATATGGAATTTGTCATCTTGACCGGGCTCTCCGGCGCGGGTAAGACCAACGCCCTGCACGCCATGGAGGACAGCGGCTATTACTGCGTAGACAACCTGCCGCCGCAGCTGCTCGAGACCTTCTACGATCTGTGCGATAACTCCACCGATAACCGCATGAAAAAGGTTGCCGTGGTAGCGGACGCGCGTTCCGGCGATATGTTCGCCGATATCCCCGAGGTGCTGTCCAAGCTCCGTCTGGAGGGCAAGCAGTTCAAGATCCTGTTCCTCGACGCAAAGCCCAATACATTGCTTGTGCGATTCAAGGGCACCCGCCGCAAGCATCCGCTGATCGGCGAGATCGCCTCGGGCTCGATTGAAGAAGCGGTCGAGCTCGAGAATGAGCTGATGAAAGGCGTCAAGGCGATGGCGGACTATGTGGTCGATACGACCTTTATGAATCCGAATGAGCTCAAGGAGCGTGTGACGACCCTCTTTTCCGCGGGCGCTCACGATACCCTGCTTGTCACCTGCGTCTCCTTCGGCTACAAGTACGGGATCCCGCCCGAGGCGGACATGGTGCTGGATGTGCGCTGCCTGCCCAATCCCTTTTATATCAAAGAGCTCAAATCCCTGACAGGTCT
>DNIP01000151.1:0-3091 GCA_003499325.1 Oscillospiraceae bacterium | reverse complement strand
GCATCTGTACGCGTATATCGATTATCTCCTGCCGCTTTACCGCAAGGAGGGCAAGAGCGAGCTGGTGATCGGCGTAGGCTGTACCGGCGGTAAGCACCGTTCCGTCACCGTCGCCCGCATGCTGAACACCCACCTGCTCGAAAACGGACAGAAGTCCGCGATCCATCACAGAGATATCTGGAAAGCATAGGAGAGTTAGGAGTGAGAAGTTAGGAGTTAGGAGTTATGGGAAATGCTTCGCATTTTGGATTCCTATAACGAGAATGAAGCGTTTCCATGGCTAATAATAATAGGTGTGGGCAGAGCCCGCCATAAACTCCTCACTCCTCACTCCTAACTCCTCACTGAGATACTGTTATGTCATTTTCATCCGATACAAAGCGGGAAATCTGCCAGAAGCTCTCCACCCGCACGCCGCTCCAGTACAGCGAGCTGTACGCGATGCTGCTGCTCGGCAGAGAGTTCACTTCCCGCAGCATTATATTCAAAACAGAAAATGAAGACGTTTTCTCGCATTTCGTCTTTTTGATCAGCCGATTGTTTAAGGCGAAGTGCGAGGTGATCGCCCCCTTAAAAGGGGAGAGCGGCCGCAATCGCGCGTTCACCGTCACCGTGACCTCTCCCGAAAAATGCCGCAAGATCTTTGAGCAATACGGACACGAGGATCGCGACGTGAATCTGCGCGTCAACCGCGCCAACATTGATGACGAGGAGGAGCAGCGCGCCTTTATCCGCGGCGCGTTCCTCGCCTGCGGCTCCGTCACAAATCCCGAGAAGGCGTATCATCTGGAGTTCGCGGTCAGTCACCGCAACCTGTGCATGGATATCTGTCGGCTGGTCGATGAAATTCAGGACTGCGACGTCAGCCCCAAGCTGCTGTCCCGAGGCGGCAGCTACATCGGCTACATCAAGGACAGCGAGCAGATCACCGATCTGCTGACCTATATGGGCGCGGTCGTCGCGTCGATGAACGTGATGGGCACCAAGGCACTCAAGCAGGTGCGCAACACCGCCAACCGCCGCGCTAATTCCGAGATCGCGAATCTGCAAAAGACCGCTTCCGCTTCCGCACGACAGATCAAGGCGATTAACAAGCTCAAAAGGGACGGCAGATATAACCTGCTGCCCGAGGAGCTGAAGATGGTGGCACAGCTCAGATACGATTATCCCGAGCTGACGCTCCGCGATCTGGGTGCAAAGCTCGATCCGCCGATCTCGCGCAGCGGCGTGAATCATCGACTGGAAAAAATCATCCGCCTCGCCGAGGAGGATGAATGATAATTCATGATAAACTGTAGGGACGGGCATTGCTCGTCTGCGGATGACCGACGGTCATCTCAACCCATTGACAGAAAGAGGAAACCCCATGGCTGAACTGAATGACAAAATGGATTTTGAAGAAGCGTACGCCGCACTGCGTGAGGTCGTCGCACAGCTCGAGAATCCGAAGAACAAGATCGAGGAAAACATCGCCTTATATGAGAAGGCGTGCCGTCTGGTGCTCCTTTGCCGTCGTAAGCTCGACGAAGCGAAGATGCAGATCACCGATATCAACGAACGCATCGCCCAGCTCAAGAACAGCGGCGAAACGATTTTTGAGGAAGAATCATGAGAGATTATGTCAAGGAAATAGAAGCCGCCATCGAGCGGTATATCCCGCAGGAAAAGGCGGCGGAGCAGCAGCTGATCGACGCGGTGCGCTACTCGCTGAATCTGAAAGGAAAGCGCGTGCGCCCCTCGCTGACGCTGGCGTTCGCCGAATTGTGCGGCGGGTCGGTCGAGGCGGCAATGCCGTTCGCGTGCGCGGTGGAAATGATACATACCTATTCACTGATCCACGACGATCTGCCCTGTATGGATAACGATGATTTCAGGCGCGGACAGCCCGCAAATCATAAGGTATTCGGCGAGGATATCGCCCTGTTAGCCGGTGACGCATTGCAGAGTATGGCATATGCCGCCATGCTCTGCGACGAGGCGGTAGCCGCGGTCGGCGGTGAAAGAGCTGCCCGCGCCGCGCGTATCTTAGCGGAAAAATCGGGCGTACTCGGCATGGTAGGCGGTCAGGTGATCGATCTGTCGATGGAGCACAAAACCGTCGATATCGAGCTCGTCCGATTGATGGAGGAGAAAAAGACCGCCAATCTGATCGAAGCCGCCTGCATGATGGGCTGCGTCGTCGCGGGCGCGGATGATAAAAAGATCGCCGCTGCCGAGCGATACGCACATGCCATCGGTCTGGCGTTCCAGATCGTGGATGATATCCTTGACGTGACCTCGACTGCCGAGGAGCTCGGCAAGCCGATCGGCAGTGACGCCGATAATGAGAAGAATACCTTCATGTCACTGCTTGGTATCGAGCGCTGCCGCGAGTCGGTCGCTCAGCTCACCGAAGAAGCGATCGACGCGCTGAATGTATTCGACGGCGATACCAAGGATCTGGTTGATTTTGCCGTTGCCTTGGCAAACAGGAAGAAATAATACATTCACCGCAACAAGGGATGAAGCGATTTGTAGGGTACGGCATTGATGACGTACCGTTGCAGGAGCGTTTCTTATTCTATCTATGGTAATATTTGTTTTTGAGGTTATGTGACTCGTACATCGGACACGCTTATCCGAATACCATACGATAAATTTTGCATAAACAATTAGGTTCATTATGTCATACGAGATTTTATCAAAAATTGAATCTCCCGCCGACGTCAAGGCGCTTTCCGCAGAGCAGCTCGATCAGCTCTGTGACGAGATCCGCGAAAAGCTCATCGACGTGGTGTCGGTCAACGGCGGCCATCTGTCCTCCAACCTCGGCGTGGTGGAGCTGACGGTGGCGCTGCATCGGGTCTTTGACTGCCCTGCCGACAGCGTCGTGTTTGACGTCGGTCACCAGAGCTATACCCACAAGATGCTCACGGGTCGCTATGATCGGATCGACACGATCCGCCGCGAGGGCGGGCTATCGGGCTTTCCCAAGCGTTGTGAGAGCGAATATGACGCGTTCAACGCGGGACACGCTTCCACCTCGATCTCCGCGGCGCTCGGCATCGCAAAGGCAAAGCTCCTGACGGGAGATCCCTCCTATACCATCGCC
>DNIP01000091.1 GCA_003499325.1 Oscillospiraceae bacterium | reverse complement strand
GTTTTAATGATACTTAGTATTACATCGTTTATGCTGATATTACATCACATAGAAGAGGATCGCCAGAAATTGCAGCACGCTGCCGATCAGGACAAATACATGGAACACCGTGTGAAAATAACGCACCTTCTTACCGACGCCGTACAGCACGGCGCCGACGGTATAGGCGATACCGCCCGACAGCAGCAGGAGGAAGCCGGGCATCGTCATCGCGTCGATCGTCAGCTTCAATACGGCGATCACGCACCAGCCCATGCCGATGTAGCACACCATGGAGACCTTCTCAAAGCGCTTGAGGTCGATCGCGTTCAGCGTCACGGCGATGGCGGTCAGCGCCCATTCCACGCCGAAGATCGACCATGCCAGCGCGGGATTCAGCGGTCGGATCCCCACGAGCAGGATCGGCGTATAGGTGCCCGCGATCAAGAAGTAGATATCGCAGTGATCGATGATCCGCATCACGCGCTTAGCGCTGCCGGCGGGCAGTCCGTGATAGACGCCGGACACGGTGAACATGATCAACAGGGTCGCGCCGTAGATCGCACCGGTCACGATCGCCCACGGATTGCGGTGCATCGCCGCCATGACGACCAACAGCGGGATCGCCGCTACGGCAAGGATCGCGCCGACAGCATGAGTCACGGTGTTGCCGATCTCCTCCCCGCGCGTGTAATCGGGCAGCTGCGTTTTCGGTTTTCTTTTATTCTTCGCGATCTCATTGCTCATCGCTTGCGCGGCGTTCATCAGGAATCCTCTCTGTGCTCATCTCCGACGAAGAAGAGAGCAACGGTACCCGTGCCCGTATGACAGCCGATAGTGGTGCCGACGTCGAAGATCGGGACCTCTTTGACGTTCTTGAAGCGCGTCATCACCTGCTCACGGACAGACTCGGCGTCCTCCCTGCAGTCCGAATGAGAGATATAGCATAAGCCGTCGTAATCCCTGCCGCCCAAAGCGTGCTGTTCCATCTTATCAACCAGCGCGGTCAGCACCTTCTTCTTGGTTCTGACCTTATCGATCGGCTTGAGCTTGCCCTCGGGGCTGACGCAAAGCAGCGGACAGATCTCGAAGATACCGCCCAGCACGCCGCTGATCTTCGACACACGGCCGCCCTTGATATAATAGGTCAGATCGGTGGAGCAGAACCAGTGCTGTACCGTCTGCTGATGCGCCAGCGCCCACTGATAGAGCGCGTCGATCTCCATCCCCTCGTCACGCTTTTGCGCGAGCAGGGTCATATACAGCCCCACACCCGAGGACGCGCAGAGGGAATCGACGATATAGATCTTGCGGTCGGGGAACTCCGAGCGGAGCATATCCGCCGCGGCGTTGGCGCTCTGTACGGTGTTCGAGATACCCGACGACAGGCAGGCGTGCAGGATATCCTTGCCCTCGCCGAGCAGCTCGCGGAAATAATCGACATACTCGCCGACGGATACCTGAGAGGTCGAGGTGTCGGCGCCGGCACGGATATAGCCGTAGAACTCCTTGGCGCTCATCTTCTCATACAGATCGTCGGTATAGGATCTGCCGTTGATCATAAAATGGAAGCCGATATAGCGGACGTCGAGCTTCTCGAACATCTCCTTGGTCATATCGGCGGTGGTACATGTACTTAAAATATAGCTCATCACAAACACTCCTTTTGACTCGGATGATTACGGCAGAGAGCCGATGCCGTGCTGAAAATGGCGTTAGCCATCTTTTGATACAGACAGTTGTTTTTATACTAATCCTTAATAAAAACCTTTATCATCTATTGCGCTATATTACGTATAGCTTTGTTGGGCTTCTTGACAGGCGCCAGCCTGCCTGCGTCGCCCGCCGCGCTATCCGAAATATATCACTAATATCTGATTAAATCTTTTTATCAAGGATTAGTATTAAATGGCAACAACGATTTACATTTTTTATTTTATCTCTTTAGGATTAAATTGCAACCCATTCGACTGCTTTCGTCATCTACTGTTGGCCGACTTTCATTCTACACACAAAAAGAAAGGAGTAGAATGCTTCCAAAAGCACTCTACTCACAGTAGAAACATACAAAAAATCCCATTATTTCGCCTTCGGCTTTCTTTTGATCGAGAAAGCGAAGATGATAATGATCTGCGCGGGAATACCCAACAGGAACAGCTGCCACCAGTTATATTTGAGCGCGGTGAGATAGACGGAGCAGATGATGCCCCATACCAGTCCCGAGATAATGTACAGGTTCCACGAGCGGTCGCCCCATACGGAATTGAGCACCAGCAGCGTGATCAGCGAGACGGGGATCGCGTAAACGAAGATCAGCCAGTTGACAATACCCGCGATCCACAGGATCACGAACAGCAGTACCGCCAGCGCCCAGATGCCCGCCAGCACCGTCAGCGTGATGAAGCGGCGGCTGTATCGGCGACCCTCGTTTTGATTCGGTTTTATCTGCTCATCATCCGCATGCGGATTAATGATATAATCCACCGTAACGCCCGCGAGATCGGCGATCTTCTTGAGTACAAAAACATCGGGTACCGATTCGCCGCGCTCCCACTTGGAGATACTCTTGTCCGAATAGTTGAGCATCTCGCCGAGCTGCGCCTGCGTCAGGTTCATCGAGGTGCGCAGACGGGTGATATTCCCCGCTACGACCTTCTTAAATTCATCCATCTATATCAATCTCCAAAAGTTTACAGTTACATAAGCAAATAAAAGTATATCATAAGCGAAAAAAGAAATCAAGTGCAAGATCGGTTGCAAAAACACCGTTCT
>DNIP01000103.1 GCA_003499325.1 Oscillospiraceae bacterium | reverse complement strand
AAATTTGTTAAAGCGTTTAATGGATACTTAGTATTAGGAATATATGGACACCCTATGCAAGGATGATGAAGATGAAAAAATGGATTGCAGCATTACTGAGTATTTTACTGATCATGAGCGTGTTCACATCGACCGCGGTTGTTGCGCAGGAAACGCCCGACGCGGAGCAGGTCATTGAAATCGACGCGCTCGATGCCGATACCGTGCCCGACGCCGACAGCTACACCATCGTGGATGACGGCGAGACCCTGCTCGAGGTAACGCATATCAAAGAGTTGGGCGTGACGGCGGCGTTGGTAGATTCGGCGAGCGAATATTATACCGCCGATTTTGTGCTGCCGGACAGCGGTTATCAGGTGTATCTGACAGGCTTGACGCAGGACAACGTTGATGAGATCCGTCAGGCGATCATCGCAGGCTATACCGAGGGCGCGGATTTCGATCTCAAAAATCTCGGCTTTATCGACGCGGAAAAGACATGGGAAAATGACGGCGACGAAAATTTGTGCTGGGCAGCTTCGGCCGCTAACCTGTTGACCTATACCGGCTGGGCGGCTCAGGCAGGCTTTGGCAGCACCGACGATCTGTTTGAGGCGATCATCGGCAGCTTTTCCGATGAAGGCGGCAATGTGGATAACGCGACCTCGTGGTTCCTCAACGGCTCCACCATGTCCGGGGGCGCACAGCCGACCGCGGGCACGGGCGCCTACCTGCCGCAGTACAGCTATTCGGATCTGGTGGAAACAATCGATCTGTACAATAACTGTGTCGAAAATCTTTGGACTGTGTATGAGCGACTGCACAACGGCTACGGCGCTTCGCTGAGCGTCGATATCTATAACAGCGAGGGTTTTGAGAGCAGTCACGCGATCACCCTGTGGGGCTTTGTGACCGATCCCAACTATCCGAAAACGTCGGAGGAGTTTTACAAGAATATATTGATCACCGATTCCGATTCGGACAAATACTCGGTGCAGGACGGCAAAGACCGTCGTGATGCCGACGATGTAATGAGCCTGTATGCGCTGGAGGCGTTTCATCAGGACGCGATTAACACCTATCAGTTCCGCATTTCCGATCGGAAGCTCGCGCTGATCACGGAGGCGAAAACGATGGCGCCGTTTAGCGACGCGATCCCTCATGAAACCTCTGAGGACGCCACGCTGGATCCCGTCAATTATCCCGACATCGTGCTCGATCCCTTTATCCTGACGAACGACGAAAACGATGATGATAATACCCTGACGACGTTCCTCCCGAACACAGAGATCTATTACCAGCCGTGCATGATGAACGTGGGCAGCGCCGGTTATAACGGCAGGCTGTCCCTGAGCGTTAAGGTGAAGGATCTGCGGGACAACGTAGTGTATGAGAAGGATTTTCGCTATCACCAAGATGTCGCCATCAGTCCTTCCAGGGGCATGATGTTCCAAAAGGAAAGTGTCAAGCTGCCTGTCGGTGATTATGTCATCACCGCGTCGTTCAATATGGATCACAACACACAGGAAGCCTACTACTATAATAATACAAGGAGCGTCCGCTTCAAGGTCAGGGATCAGTACCGTATCGGCGACGCTGATAAGGACGGCATAGTCAATATTTCCGATTTGACGAAGGTACAGCGTGTTCTGGTGAATCTGGATCAGGGCGACGCGTTATTTGAGCAGCGCAGTGATATCGACGGAGACGGCGCGGTTAACGTAAGAGATGTGACGCTCGGTTTGCGTTATCTGGCGCATATAGATGTTCCGTATCCAATTGACGAGCTGCGCTTTTATGAATAAAAAAGCAGTGACAGGGCGCTTCATTTGAGGCGCCCTGCTTGACGGAATAACAAAATGGATTTTACTTATACTTTGATCAAGTCAAAACGCAAGACGATCTCGCTCGAGGTGCGCGAGGACGGATTGATCGTCCGAGCGCCGAACCGCACGACAAAGCGCGAGGCGGATGCGTTCGTCAGAAAGCATGAGGCGTGGATCGTCAAAAAGCGTGAACAGATCGCCGCGCGCAAAACGATGGAACAGTCCGTGCCGAGACTCAGTGAAGAGGAGCTCAGGAAGCTCGCCGCACTGGCGAAGGCGGTCATCCCCCTGCGCGTCGCTCATTACGCGCGGCTCATGGGCGCGCGCTACGGAAAAGTCACCCTGCGCTGTCAGAAAACACGCTGGGGCAGCTGCTCCGCTAAGAAGAATCTGAACTTCAACATCCTGCTGATGCTCACGCCGCCCGAGGTGATCGACAGCGTGGTGGTGCACGAGCTGTGTCATCTGTTTGAGATGAACCACAGCGCGCGGTTTTATGAGCGCGTCTACGCCGTGTACCCCGCGTATGACCGCTGGAACCGCTGGCTCAAGGAGAACGGCAATTTGATCATGGCAAGGGCAGGATATCGATGATACGCATGGGTATCATCGATACAAAATAAAAGCACTTCCGAAATCGATCGGAAGTGCTTTTTTATACAGCTTATTTGTGATAAGTGATGGTAAAGCCGTCGGTGTAGAACCAACTCAGATGGTTGCCGTTACTGTCCATCGCGCGGATGGTGTAGGTGTAGGTCTGGCCGTCCCTGACGTCGGTATCGACAAACGAGGTGCCACTGGAATCGGTGAGCTTAGTCCAGCCGCTGCCGCCCCTGTAATAGACGCGGTACTTGGACGCGCCCGCAACGGAATTCCATTTGATCGACACGCCGCTCGAGGTGCTCGACAGTGTCAGCTTGGGTGCTTCGACATATTTGACGCTCTTGCCGGGACGGTAATCGCTGGTGTACGCGGAGCCGTCCTCCGTGATACAGCGCACGGTGTATCTGTAGGTGTAGTTGGAGCGGACGTCCTTGTCGATGTAGGAGGTATCGGTGGTATCGACCATCCTTGTCCAGCCCTTGGAGCCGTAGTAGAAGATACGGTATTTCTTTGCGCCGCCGACCTTGTCCCAGCTGATCTTCACGCCGTCAGCCTCATTGGACACGCTGAACTCGGGCGCGCGGATGAACTGGATGCGGAAGCCGTCGGTATAGAACCAGCTCAGGTGGTTGCCGTTATTGTCCATGGCGCGGATGGTGTAGGTGTAGTTGGTGCCGGAGGCTACGTCGTCATCGAGCACGGAGGTGCCGGCGGTATCGACGAGCCTTGTCCAGCCGTTGCTGCCGCGGTAATAGACGCGGTATTTGGATGCGCCTGAGATCGGGTTCCACTTGATCCGAACGCCGTCCTCTTCGTTAGAGAGGGTCAGCTTGGGCGCGGCATAATACTTGATGCTCTTGCCCGGGCGGTAGTCGCTGGTGAAGGCAGTGCCGTCCTCGTTGATACACCGCACGGTGTAGGTGTAGGTGTAATCGGAGCTGACGTCGGTATCGATGAAGGAGTTGTTCTCGGTCTCGGCGAGCTTAGTCCAGCCGCGGCTGCCCTTGTAATAGAGGCGGTATTTGACAGCACCCTCGACCTTGTTCCAGCTGATCTGTACGCCGTCTGCCGCGTTTGACAGGCTGAACTCGGGCGCGGACAGATAGGTGATGGAGAAGCCGTCGGGATAGTACCAGCTCAGGTGGTTGCCGTTATTGTCCATCGCGCGGATGGTGTAGGTGTAGCGTATGCCGGAGGTAACGTCTTCATCGATCGCCGAGGTGCCCGCGGTATCGGTGAGCCTTGTCCAGCCGTTGCTGCCGCGGTAATAGACGCGGTATTTGGATGCGCCCGCTACTGCGTTCCACTCGAGCTTGACGGCGTCTTCCATATTGCTCAGCCTAAGGATGGGAGCGGTGTAATACACCGCCGATTTGCCGTCCCTGTCAAAGTCGCTGATAAAATGTGAGCCGTCGGAGGATAGACAGCGCACCGTGTAGGTATAGCGCTTGCCGGACACAACGTTGGGATCGACAAAGGAGGTGTCGCCCGTTTCGGCGATCCTGACCCAGCCCTTGTCCTCTGACTTGACATATACGCGATAACGGTGTGCGCCCGGGATCGGATCCCATGAGATCCTCATGCCGCCCGCATAGGTCATGACTTGCGGCCGGGGCGTTTCCAGCACCGCTTCCTCAACGGACTCGGTGTAGCTGAAGCGGGTATCCTTTTTATTGTAATTTTGGTCGACGATGATAGTGTCGTTGATATCGTAGACATGTCTGACCTTGGCGGCAAGGCTGTAGGAGCCTGCCTTTTCCACGCCGAAGAGCAGCTTCATCACGGTCTTTTCGGGGTTGAAGGAAAAGCCCTTCACATTCGCGAAGTTCATCACGTAGCCCGTCAGCCCGAAGGTATTGGGGCTGTCAAAGCGATCGACCACCGACGAGGCCGCGGTGACGGGCGCGATACGGTTGAGATGAGTCGCAAGCTCGTCCTGCGTATAGCCGCTCATGATCGAGAAGTCGACGGGCAGCTCGACCTGTGCCGTTTCCAGATTGTTGCCCGGGTAACTGAGCGCGATACTGTATTCGATGTAATCTCCCACTCTGGCGGTGATGGTCTTGCCGCCGACCGTGATCGTGGCAACGTCATCCGCGGCAGAAGCGCCGATACTGCCCAGCGAGCAGACCGACAGGATGAGAGCAAGCGTCAGAATGATACTGACGATCCTTCTTTTCATCAAATTCCTCCTATCCGTGTCAAAAATAATACAATTCTATTATATACTAACCAAAATCCAATTACAAGATGAATGTATTAACATTTTATTAAATACTGATTCACAAATAATAAGCGATCTTAGATTAAAATAAAAAGCATGACCGATGATCCGATCATGCTTTTGTGTCGTTTTCTTAGTAACGGCTGAATAACCCGATGTTGTATTGCTCAATTCCGTTCAGGGAGCCGTCGTAGCCCGGATCGGGATGATACCATGACTGCGCTTCATAGTAAGAGCGGATCGACGGACTGCGGAAGACATATCCGTGCCGCGCGTAGATCTCGTTGACAGCGTCCTGTCCAAAGCTGCTTGACACCGGTGTGCCGCTCATGCCGTAGATCCTTGCCGCGACCTCGTCAGTCGACAGATAGCGGATAGAGGAATCGGGAAACAGCTCGCCGCCGGATGATGGCTTGTCAGCGGAGGGCTCGGTGCTTTTCGGTGCGGATGGTTCAACGGCTTCGGTCGGTTTGATCGTTGTGGGCGGTTGCGTCTGCGCGGCGGTAGGCTGTGCGGCGCTGCCGACGTTGACGGTGCAGGAGGCCTCTATGCCGTTATCGCTCTTGCAGGTGATCGTCGCGACGCCCTCATAGACGCCCGTGACGTAGCCCTCCTCGTTCACGGTGGCAATGTTCGTGTCACTGCTTTCCCAGCTCAGCGCCACATGGGACGCGTCGGCAGGGTGATAGGTCGCCTCAAGCTGGATCGTCTTGCCCGCTTCGACGCGGACGCCGGTCGCGCTCAGCGTGATCTCGGTGATCAGCTTGTCGGATACCGTGACGTTGCAGGTGGCTTTCTCTCCGCTCTCGAGCGACGCGGTGATGACCGCCGTGCCCGCCGACTTCGCGATGACGGTGCCGCCGCTCACGGTGGCAACAGCGTCGTTACTGCTCTCCCAGCTGATTCTGGTCGCTTTTCCCGCGGACAGCTCCACGCTGTCGCCGACGGTCAACTCCAGCTGTGTTTGATCGAGCTTGAGCGCATCGTGGCAGCCCGATAGGATGATGCAGGCTGTCAGACAGCCCAATAACAATAGGATAAAGCGTTTCATGTGAACCTCCGTAAAGTATTTCGCATGACTACATTGTATGTAAATTACCCTTGATGCTGTGTGGTTCCCTTGGCGATCGCTTCACGCTCGGCGCAGAGCTCGCGGTACAGCTCCGTTGAGCTGAAGCCGATGTTCATCTCGGTTTGGATCGCCTTGAGCGGTACGACCAGCTTTTTGCGGCGGAGCTGATCGAGAAACAGGTTGAGCATCCCGCCGCGGAGGTCTGCGATATACAGCATCTCCTCGTCAAAATCCTCACCGTCTTTGACGGTATCCTCCTGCGACAAGCCCAGAAGAGCGCCGAGGGTGTAGCCGTATTCGGACTTCTCGACAGTGCGCGAAGCAAAGCCGAGCTTGCGGCACAGCATTTTCACTTTTGCGTCCTTTTCGGGCGGAAGATTATAGATCAGTATGGTGCTCATCGCGCTGCCTCCGTCTGTTGGATTTATCCCCGTGATTTTTGCTTACCGATATTCTACCATATTTGGCAGAATATTGCAAATATGTAATCCTCTTGTTGTTGACATATTGCTTTTTAAGAATTATAATTATGATAGAACAATCTACCTTTAGTGATAAAAATGGAAGAAAGTAGGTGATTTGATGCGAAGAAGATTAAGAAGATTTGTTTCTATGACGCTCGCAGTATTGCTGCTGTTCTCTTTGATGAGCTCAGCGGTCTCGGCTGCTGAGCTGAAGGATGAAAACAGTGACGCGGCGGTAGCTGAGCTCGGCGCGGGAGTCCCCGTGATCACTTCGCTGCAGTCCTCGAGCGGGGGCGTTCGCATAGAGTGGAGCGCGATCAGCGGCGTCAGCCGATACCGCGTTGACAAATGGTATGACGACGGCAGGGGTTGGCAGAAGCTGACAGAAACCACCAACCTGTATTGTATCGACAGCGCGGTCACATCGGGCAACACCTACAAATACCGCCTGTACGGCTTGAACGCGGGCGGCAATATCGTGACCACCACCTGCACCAAATCGCTGACCCATCATGCGCCTGCTACGGTGAATGACGCGCAGACGATGTCCGACGGCATCCGCATCTACTGGAACAAGGAGCCGGACGTGAGCAAGTTCGCCGTGCTGCGTATGGAGAACAACAGCTGGAAGCAGGTCGCCGTGACCTCCGACAGCACCTATCTGGACAAGAACGTTTCCTACGGAAAGAGCTACCGCTACACCGTCAGAGAGCTGACGAGCAGCGGCGCGTATCTGTATGACTCTTTTGACGAGACAGGGCTTACCCATGCTTATCTGAAAACGCCGACGCTGAAAGCGGAAACCGCGACAGGCGGCGTGATGCTCAGCTGGGACGCGGTCGAGGGCGCACAGGGCTACCGTATCTTTTACCGCAGCAGCAACTGCTGGTCGCGCATGGCGGTGACAAAGGACAATTATCTGTTGGATACCGATGTGCGCTCCGGCAATTCCTACACCTATACCGTGCGCTGTATCACCGCCGACGGCGAGCGCTATACCAGCTACTGCGATACAACGGGCAAGAGCGTCAGATATGTTGCGGCGCCCGTGCTGGTAGCCGCCGACGGTACCGCTGACGGCGTGAATATCACCTGGCAGGCGTCCACGGGCGCCGACAGATACCGCGTTTTTTATAAGAACGCGAACGGTAACTGGACGCGTATGGCGGATACCTCCGATACCTATTATCTGGATAAGAACGTCAGCTCGGGCGAATCCTTCCTCTATACCGTGCGCTGTATCGACGCGGCGGGCAACTATATCAGCTCCTATTACAGCGAGGGAATCCGGGGCACCTATATGAGCGCTCCCGATTTCTCTGTCAGCAACGGCACGGACGGCGTTGAGATCTCATGGCCTGCTGTCAGCGGCGCGGAGAATTACCGTATCTATTATTACGGCAGCCGCGGATGGACAAGGATGGTGGATACTACCGAGACCTCCTATCTCGATACGGACGTCGAATCCGGCAAAAACTATACCTATACCGTGCGCTGTATCAATGCGGAAGGCACCGAGTTCACCAGCGGCTACCTCCCGGGTAAAAGCGTCAGATTCCTTACAGCGCCCCTGATCACCTCTTTGACCAACACCGAGGACGGTGTGCGGATCAGCTGGGACGCGGTCGGCGGCGCGCAAAAATACCGTGTGTATTATCGCGGCAGAAACGGCTGGACGCGGATGGTGGATACCGCCGATACCTCCTATGTCGATACCGACGTATCTTCGGGAACGAACTACACCTATACCGTGCGCTGTATCAACAACGAGGGCAACGCGTTTATGAGCTGGTTCAGGTCGGGCGTTTCCAAAACCTTTATCGCCGCGCCCGACTTCAAGCTCGAGCGCAATGACAACAGCATTACCATCCGTTGGGACGCGGTGAACGGCGCCGAGCTGTACCGTGTGTATTATCGCGGCGCGAACGGCTGGACAAGGCTCACCGATACTACCGATACCTCCTTTGAGGATGATGATATCAGCTCGGGCTACACCTATTCCTACACCGTGCGCTGTCTGAACAAAGAGGCGACTGAGTTCACCTCCGACTTCTACGCGGGCAGAAGCATCAGGTACGTCCAGATGCCGCGCCTGACGAGCGTCAAGGGCGGCCCCGACGGCGTGGAGATCAACTGGAGCGAATCCTACGGCGCCTCCAAATACCGCGTCTATTACAAGAGCGGCAACGACTGGATCAAGGCGGGTGAATCGATCACGAATTCCTTTGTGCATACCGACGCCGAGTCGGGCAGAGATTACACCTATACCGTGCGCTGTATCAACGATACGGGCACACAGTTCGAATCGACCTTTGACCCCGCGGGCAAGTCGCTCCACTATATCGCCGCGCCGCAGAATCTCAGCGCGGAGTGCTATCACAACAGCATCGAGATCAGCTGGAAGCCCTCCGCGGGCGCCGCTAAGTACCGCGTGTACTATTACGGCAGCGGCGGCTGGACCAGGCTGACCGAGACGACAGGCACCTCGGTGATCGATGACGACATTTCGTCAGGCTACACCTATCGCTACACCGTGCGCTGTATCACGTCGGACGGCAACAGCTTTACCTCCGATTATAACCGCGACGGCGTTGCATGTCCGTATAACGATATGCCGTATCTGTATGAGCCCGATTATACCAAGGACGGCATCGAGATCACGTGGCGACATTCCCCGGGTGCGGAAAAATACCGCGTCTACTACTACGGCAGCCGCGGCTGGACAAAGCTGACCGAGACCACCGACAACTCCGTGATCGATACCGACGTCGCGTCGGGCTACACCTACCGCTACACCGTGCGCTGTATCAACGCCGACGGCACAGCGTTCACCTCCGACTGCGATACGACCGGCGTGAGCGCCTACTATGTGTCCGCTCCCAAGCTGATCGACACGGATACCGACTATGACCATGTGACGCTCACATGGAACAAGCCGAGCGGCGCATCCCGCTATCGTGTATACAAGCGGATCAACGGCTCGTGGCACCGGCTCGGTGATACAAGCTCCAATAGCTATACGGATACCGACGTGTCCTCCGGCAACGCTTATACCTATACCGTGAGGGTTATCAATAACGCCGGAACGGCATTCTACAGCGGCTTTGATCCGAGCGGCTTCATCATCATGGTGGTCGGCGACGCACCGGAATTCTTCTACTACGATCAGACGGATTACGACTATCCCTACGGCGACGATACCATCGCGTGGTCGGGCTGCGGCCCCACCTGCTTTGCGATGGTGGCTTCTACCATCAAGGGAAGACAGATCACTCCCGTGGACGCTGTCAAATGGTGCGGCAACGATCACTATATGATGGGCGTCGGCACCTACTGGAGCTATTTCCCCGCCGCCGCCGATCACTTCGGTATCACGCTGGAGCGGCAGCTCGGCGCCAATGAAACGAGTGCCGTGATATCCGCGCTCAGACAGGGCAAGTATGTTATCAGCGCCCAAAAACCCGGCATCTTCACCCGCGCCGGTCACTTCATCGTGCTCGCGGGCGTAGACTCGAGCGGCAGGATCATCGTATACGATCCCAACGGCGGCAATCATTATGTCGGCGAGCCCTTCACGATGTCGCAGATCTCCGCCTCCGGTACCCAGTATTGGGTATTCGATAAGTAAACAAGATACAATCGATCCATGTAATACTAAGTATCATTAAAACACTTTAACACTATTGCGATAAATTCCGCATAGCGGTGTT
>DNIP01000063.1 GCA_003499325.1 Oscillospiraceae bacterium | reverse complement strand
ATAAGAAGAACAGCGACAAATCCTCTTATTATCAGGCGGTCATGATCTATCAGAGTATGTCCGGCGACGCGGCGGAGGGCACCTCGTCCTTTACCATGAACGGCGGCACGCTCACGAACCAAAACGGCGACGTGTTCTTCGTCAACAACACCGCGACCGACATCAGCCTAAGTAATGCAACTATCACTAATAATGACACGGAAGGCGTGTTCCTCAGAGCGGCGGCAGCCGGCTGGGGCAGCGAGGGCAGCAACGGCGGTCAGGTCACCATGAACGCCAAGCAGCAGACCATCAACGGCGACATGGTGGTGGATGACGTATCCCACCTCAACCTGTATCTCTCCGACAGCTCCGTATTCAACGGCGCAATCAACAGCACCGGTCAGGCGGGCGAGGTCTATGTCGATCTCAGCGGCGGCGCAAAATGGACGCTCACAGCCGACAGCTACATCACCTCACTGACCTGTGACGCGGACAGCATCGACCTCAACGGTCACACCCTCTACGTGAACGGTAAGGCGTATACCGCAGGCACGGCGTCCACGGGTGAAGCGATCGCGGTCGTATCGACCGGCAGCGGTCACGGCGGCGGCAGTACTCCTCCCGATAAGCCCGGCGAGGGCGGCTCCGGCAGCTCTGATCGCGGCACACCTCCCGAAAAACCTAACAACTGATACTCTTTTTCTTCATTTTCCATCCTCATGAGGCTCCCGAAAAGGGAGTCTCTTTTTTTGACATTGTTCTGGACAAAACGACTTGTATTTGTTATGATGAAGTCAGCTTTTGAAGAAAGGGGGATCAGAATGGCGGACTACAACCTGCATACGCACACCGCACGGTGCCGTCACGCCGCGGGCGAGGACAGAGAATATGTCGAGGCGGCGATCAAGGCAGGACTCAAAACGCTCGGCTTTGCCGACCACTGTCCGCAGTTCTTCCCTGTCGATAACTATTACAGCCACTTCCGTATGTTCCCCGAGCAGGCGCAGGAATATGCCGAGAGCATCCGCGCCCTGCAAAAGGAATACGCGTCCGAAATCCGCATCCTCTTAGGCTTCGAAACGGAATACTACCCCGAGACCTTTGACAAGCTGATCGAATTTGTCCGTCCTCTGCACCTCGACTATATGCTCATGGGTCAGCATTTTGTCGGCAACGAATACGACGAAGGCTCGTATTCCACGATCGACAAGGGCAAAGGAGAAGCATACCTTTCGCAGTATGTCGCCCAGGTCAAGGAGGGTCTATCGACAGGAGCGTTCACCTATCTGGCGCATCCCGACACCGTATGGTACGAGGGCGACCCCGCCTTCTATATCGAGCAGATGACCGAGCTGTGCCGCTTTGCCAAGGCGCAAGACATTCCGCTGGAGTACAACATCCTCGGCTATCTCAACAAGCGCTGTTACCCGAACCCGACCTTCTGGGACATCGTCGCAAAGACCGGCAACAAGACGGTCATCGGCTATGACGCGCATACACCCGAGCTGTTGCTTGACCACGCCATCTACCGCGAATGTGAGCAAAATCTCCTAAAGCGCGGTATCACGCCCGTGACCATCGACGAGATCAACCTGCGTAACATCAAATAAAGAGATAAAGGAAGAGAAAGATGAACTATAACGAACAAACAAAGCTGACCGAGATCCTCGCGGCATATCCGTGGCTGCCCGAGGAGCTGATCAAGCTCGACAGCCGCTTCAAGATCGTGAATACGCCGATCGGCAAAATGATGATCAAAAAGGCGAACGTCGCCGATCTGAGCGAAAAATCAGGGCTCCCGACGGAGGAACTGCTCAAAAGATTGCAGGAAATGGTGGACAAGCACAACAAAGCATAAATGAAAAAGGGATGTCACTCCAAGCGGAGCAACATCCCTTATATTAATGATCTCATTCTTCAGCTTCAATGGGTAACGCGGGCTTGAACGCAGGCATGAGCTGCAGCTTGAACAGATTGACCTTGTGCTTACGGTCGATCTTCTCCTTGCTCTCCTGATTCTCGATCTCGCCCGTGCGGATATAGCGGTCGAGCTCGGCGTAGGTGAAGCCGAGATTATCCTCATCCGTCTTGCCGCACAGTCCGTCTGACGGGACTTTATCAACCAGCTCCGAGGGCAATCCGAGCAGTCTGCCGATCTGCTTGACCTCCTGCACCGTCAGGTGTGAGCAGGGGCTGAAATCGCCCACGCTGTCACCGTATCGGGTGGAGTAGCCGACCCAATCCTCACTGAGATTGCAGGTGTTGGCGACGCGTCCGTTATGGCTCTGCGATACCGCGTAGAGGGTCGCCATGCGGATGCGCGGCGGCAGGTTCTGCACGGTCTGAGCGGTCGGCTCAAAGGGGAGCTGACGGATCAAGCCCTCGTAGGCGTCCTTGATATTGACGATATAGTGCTTGATGCCGAGGGTATCGACGAGCAGCTGCGCCTTATCGATATCCGCCTGCTCGCCGTTGGGCATCAGCACGCCGATAACCCTGTCCCTGCCCAATGCCTCGACGCATAGCGCCGCGACGACGGAGCTGTCCTTGCCGCCCGAGATGCCGATAACGGCGTTACAGCCCTTTCCGTTTGCTTCAAAGAAATCGCGTATCCACTGTACGCACTCGTTTTTAATTTGTTCAGCGTTAAACATTTATATATTTCCTCACTTTACTTCGATCTGACAGCTTCTCATGGTTTCGAGCGCCGCCGCGTGTTTTTCGGGTGTGACGCCTGCACAGCAGGCAGCATCGACGCGGATCGGGCTCTCACAGAAAACCGCCTTGAGCAGCAGTGCGTTCGATACCACACAGATATCGGTGCAAAGTCCGATCAGCTCGATATCGCACGGCTCTCCGGCACAGGCTTGCATGACTAATCCCGGGAGCTGTGCCGCGCCGAAGGTGACCTTCTCGACAGGCGTATAGCCCTTCTTCTCCAATGCGGCGGCAACCTTCTCATCGAGCTGCCAGCCCGGCGTTCCCTTGATACAATGGGGCACGGGGAGGTTTTTTCCCTCCAAGGTCTGCCTATAGTTTTCGCCGTGCGTATCGAGGGTCGCGAAGATTGTACCGTCAAATTCTTCGATCTTCTTCACCACATTGGGGACGATCGCAACCGCCTCTTTGGTGCCTAAAGCGCCGTCTACAAAATCCTTCTGCATATCAACGACCACTAAGATGTGCTTCATCATCAGCCTTCCTTTCAGCGTTCGATTTTCTATTACGATAATATCGCATCATAACAATCCTGTCAATCCTTTTTATCGCCGCGGCCTTCGCTTTTGCAACCATAATTTGATTGACATCGCACGCATTTGAGGCGTATAATAAAGATACATCAAAGAGCTTCCTTGATGAAGCCCTGCAAAAAGAGGAATGATCTTATGATATCACTACTCATTTCCCTTGCCGTGCTGGTCATCGGCTATCTGGTGTACGGAAGGGTGGCAGAAAAAGTATTTGATCCCGATGACAGACAGACCCCTGCCATCGCGATCAACGACGGCGTGGACTGTGTGCCGATGAAGCCGTGGAAATCGTTTTTGATCCAGCTGCTCAATATTGCAGGCACCGGGCCGATCTTCGGCGCGCTGATGGGCGCTGTGTTCGGGCCCGTCGTGTTCCTGTGGATCGTATTCGGCTCCATCCTCGGCGGCGCGGTGCACGACTATATGTCGGGCATGATCAGCTCCCGGCACAACGGCGCTTCCATCGCGGAGCTGTCGGGCACCTATCTGGGCAAGGCGGCAAAATGGATCATGCGCGTGTTCTCCGTCGTCCTGCTGATCCTGTGCGGCGTGGTGTTCGTCACCTCGCCCGCGGCGCTACTCGACGAGCTGACACCCGATTGGATGAACGGCACCTTCTGGGCAACCATCATCCTCATCTACTATCTGTTGGCAACGCTGCTGCCGATCGATAAGGTGATCGGCAAGCTCTATCCCGTATTCGGCGTGCTGCTGATTTTGATGGCGGTGACCGTCATCGGCGGCATCCTGTTCTCGGGCGGCAACTATAAGATCCCCGAGCTTACGTTACAGAATATGTATCCCGATAACGTACCGATCTGGCCGTATATGTTCATCACGGTCGCCTGCGGCGCGGTATCGGGTTTTCACGCGACCCAGTCTCCGATGGTCGCCAAGTGCATCACCTCCGAAAAGCAGGGCAGAAAGGTCTTTTACGGCGCGATGATCGCCGAATCGGTGATTGCCCTTGTATGGGCGGCAGCAGGCGTATCCTTCTACGGCACGACCGAGCTGCTCAACGAGGCGCTCAAGGACGGCGCCTCCAACGTCGTCTACGATATCTCGACAGGCGTTCTCGGCATATTCGGCGGCGTCCTCGCGGTCGCGGGCGTCATCGTCTGCCCCATCACCTCGGGTGATACGGCGTTCCGCAGCGCGCGGCTGATTTTGGCGGAGACCTTCCATTCCGATCAGAAGAAGATCAAAAACCGCCTGATCATCACGATCCCGCTGTTAGTGATCGGCGGACTGCTGACCTGGTACGCCATTGTCGATGACAACGGCTTCCAGACGGTGTGGCGCTACTTTTCATGGAGCAACCAGACGCTTGCCATGATCGCGCTGTGGGTTTCAACCGCGTATCTCTTGAAAAAGGGCAAGTACCGCTTCGGCTCGCTGATCACGGCGTTACCCGCGACCTTTATGTCCGCGGTGAGCATGACCTATATCCTCACTGCAGAAGAGGGTCTGCTCCTGTCCACCGCGATCGCCTATCCTGTCGGCGCGGCGTTTGCGGCGGCGCTGTTCATCGTGTATCTCGTGTTCCTGATCAAACGGATCAAAGCAAATCATCAACTTTCCACATAACGAAAAGGGTTGGCAGAACGCCAACCCTTTTGTTGTATCTGTATCGATTATTTCTTGCTGTAGGTCACGCCGTCGCCGTAGATGGTCGTCCAGTCGTTCTTCATGGAAACAGCCGTCCAGCCGTTTTCCTCACAGCTCGCGCGCATTTTGTCCGCCTTTTCGGTGTTGCCGTTCTCGCGCTCGAGATCATCGCAGCAAAGCAGATAAGCGCCGCTCTTGTACTTGTTGTTGGTGATGGTGTAGTTCGCCATCGCCGCGTCGCCGGAGCTGTTGCCGAAGCACAGCACGGGCTGTTCGCCGATCTCCTGCTCGATGACGCTGACCTTGTTCATCTTGAGGTTCTTGATGATGAACTCGCCGCCGGTGATGAGCTTGTCGTCCTTCGAGAAGGTGTAGTCCAGACCGTCCTTATCGCCCTGATTGCTGGCAACCAAACTCTCGTCGGAGCCGATCATCTGGGATTTCGGGATGTCGATCACGCCGTCACACAGACCGCGTGTGATCAGACGGTCGGTACCGCTGACGACGTAAACGGTGAAGTCGTTCGCCTGGAGATAGTCGATGACCTGCAGCATGGGCTTGTAGAACGCCTGACCGTTGGTCATGTTGGTATAGCTCTCCAGCGGGGTGTTCTTGTAGTCCTTGACATACGCGTCAAATTCCTCGGGCGTCATGCCCTTGAAGGCGGTCGCTACGGCAGTGCCGTGCTTGACGTCCAGACCCTTGGGATACTCGCCGGTATCAAAATACTCCTTGATGATCGCCGCGGTCTCCTTCTCCTCTTCGGACGCCTTATCCTTATAGCTCTCGTCCTCCATCACGCGGTGATACAGCAGCTTATGATCGAAGTAGCCGGGATCGGTCTCACAGCACAAAGTACCGTCCATGTCAAATACCGCGATACGACTCTCCACGGGGATAAAGTCCTTTGAGCTTTCATCGGTGATCGTCTTCATATAGCTCGTCAGCTCCGATTTTAGCGGCGCGGACTCCGTCCACAGTGACAGCGCATCCTGCGAATTGTTTGCGGAGGACTCGCTGACGGTGGTCGGCTCAGCGGAGGGCTGCGCCTTGTTATTCTTTCCCGCACCGGTGAAGTACAGAACGGACATCACGATCAGCGCTGCGGCCAAAATGCCTGATACGACCCTCCACGGGAGAGCCGGATTCTTTTTCTTTTCTTCCATTGATAATCTCCTTTCATCGGTATGCTTTTACTTTATCAAAATCATGCGAAAAAATCAATAGCTGTTCAAAAAATAATGATAGCGAGCAAACCGCGGTCATCTTTATCCTAAATATTCTGTTTGCCTTAAAAACAGCGCCGATCAAGCCGATCGGCGCTGTTCGATTGATTGTCTTACCAAATAATATAGGTCAGAGTGACAAAGAACGCCACGATCGTCAAAGCGAAGATAATATGCTTCCACTTTTGATCGACCAGAAGTCCGACAAACTCTCTGAGGAAGGCGTTCGGGAAGAAGTAGAACTTGGTTTTTGCGGAAATACCCTTGGCGTCTTCCATCTCATTCTTCCTCGCCATGATGTAGCCGCGGAACACATGATAGCCGGAGGTCGCGAAGGCGATCTTCTTCTCCTCACCGTCGGACATTCCGTCGATGATCTCCTTGGAGAGCTTCAGATTCTCCATCGTATTCGTGCTCTTGTCCTCGCGCACGATACGCTCCTCGGGGATCCCGATGCTTTTGAGATAATTCTCCATCGCTTCGCCCTCCGAGATCACCTCATCAGCGCCCTGTCCGCCCGAGGGAACAAAGACCGCGTGCTTGCCGGTTTCTCTATACTGCATTCGCTCAAAGGCAACCGCGCTGTCGACGCGACCCTTGAGCAGCGGCGTCAGTGAGCCGTCACGGCGGATCGCACAGCCGAGGATGATGATATAGTCGCGATCCATCGGCGCCTTGTACTTGGTCGCAAGGAACGAGCAGGCAACCGTGGAGAGAAACATACACTCCAGATAACCGATGATGTACACCAATACCAACACCACAAGATAATGCGCCAGATAGGTGTATCCTCCTTCGTTGAAGCTATCATACGGAATGTTGTAAACACCCAGCGTACCCAGCGTGCCCAAAAACCAAATGACCGCGAAGAGAATACCCAGCGCGTTGACGGGGCGATAGCCCTCGTTCTTCATCAGCCAGATATTGCTGATCGCTAACAAAACCGAGAGCAGCAGCATCAGCGGAACCAGAAGGATCAGCATGATCGTGCCCGCATTCGTAGCCAGCATCAGGAAAAAACCGATCGACAGGTTCGGCATATTGATGAGATAATAGATGACATACGCCAGCAGGATCGCGTTGAAGATACTGATACCCCCGCAGGCGATCATCGTATAAGAGAATTTACCCTGCTTGCAGTAATCGATGTATATCCACAGCATCATCGCCTCCGCCAGCGCCAGCAGGGCAATGATCGAGATGATCACAACCTTGTCGCCGTTAAAGCGGATATCGCCCATCGTATGGTCGATGATCGTGTCGAATTCGTTGACCTCAAGACGGAACACCATCGGGTCTATTTGCGAATCCCCGATGCTATAGCTGATCAACACATCCGTCTCGCCGCGGCTGTCCGATCGAAAATCCGCTACGAGCTCGCCCTTTTCCGTTCGCACATTGACAAATTCAACAACGTCGTCGTTTTTTACATTGACGACAACCTTATCGGTTGATTCGTTTTCCGGAAAAACATGCGTATGCAGGGTATAATCATCGCCGACCGACCAAACGTAAATGGACGTAAAAACGATCACCGCGATCACGGCGATATTCAGGATCAGAAATCGTTTATCCATTTTCTTTTTCTGCTTTTTTTTCATCTTTTCTATCTCCTCTAAGCCGTATGCGGAGCAGGCTTATGCACTCCTTTTACAACCATATTTATTTTATTATATCACATAAAAAGCGAGTTGTCATTCCCTAAATTATCCTATTCTCAAATAAAACGGCGATTCATAAAATATTGTCTGAAATTACATTTTCTTAGTGACAAACGCCTTACTGTGTAGTATAATAATCTAAAATATTTGCGTCTTGCGCGGAACGGAGGATAACATGAACAACACACAGATCAACAATGAACTGAACCTCACCTATCCCGACGGCTTTGAATTGATGGGCGAAGAAGAATTGATCCGCTATTTCCGTACACCTGCCGACCGCTGGGGCGTTTACAACGCTGATCAACATATCATTCTGTCCGTCAGCTGGAAGAAGGCGGGCTTCAAATACCTGTTCACCGACGCCGAATCGTATATGATCGAGGTGGAGGCGGTGCTGCACCGCACCCTGCTCAACTATCAGCGCGTCACCGATTACAAGATGAAGGTCGGCAAGAAAAAGGCATATGCCATCCGCTTTGAATACCGCGTTAAGGATGCGGCGCTGGTGCAGCTCTGCGATCTGGTCGTATTCAAGCACAAAAAGCACTTCTACTCCGTCTACTATGTCACCCGCAAAAAGGGCGCTTCCACAAAGCTCCCCGCGTTTGAAGAGGTGCTCAAGTCCATCACCCTCAACTAAGTCAA
>DNIP01000057.1:3010-3955 GCA_003499325.1 Oscillospiraceae bacterium | reverse complement strand
GTACATTTCCATCAAAACACCTCATACAAATTGTTGAGGCTATTGTATCACGGAATACCGCATATTGTCAACGGAGAACGATGAGCGGTTGTGCTTTCAGCTTCACATAAGAAAGTGATCTTATCAAACCTTCGGGAGGAGCAAGCCCCTCCCCTACAATAGCCGCTCCTCACTCCGGCGGGTCGTCGGACACGCGTGTCGGCGCCAACCCCTACAGGCTCAGAATATGGTTTCGATCAAGCGGTTACACTCGGGCGGCGAGTAGGTGAAGCGTTCAATGCGACCGCTCGTGATGAAATACTCGGGCACAGTCGGCACATGCGGCTCGCCGAAGTTGTCGATGATGATTAGCTTGATCTTCATTTTCTGCGGGATGATGCTCTTGATGTACACGGCGGCGGTGTCGCCGACATGCAGGTTATCGCGCAGCTCGGCGAGACCCGCCAGATTGGGCATGAGCTCCACAAACGCGCCGTAGTTCTCGATGGAGCGGATCACGCCCGTCACCGTCTCCCCTACCGCAAACCGCGCGGCGTTCTGTGCCCATGTGCCCAACAGCTCCTTGTGGCTCAGGGTCACGCGGTTGTCGGTGATGGTCTTGACCGCGGCATAGACATCCATCCCCACAGAAAAACGCTCGTCGGGGTGCTCGATGCGCGAGACGGAGATCGCGTCGATCGGCATGAGCGCCACCAGTCCGCAGCCGATATCGCAAAAGGCGCCGAACGGCTCCAGATGCGTGATCCGCGCGGGGATCACGTCGCCGACATGAAGGCGGCTGAGATACTGAGCGGCGCATCTTTGCTGGGCGTCGGCACGGGAGAGCACCGCGGTCATGCCGTTCTCTTGACGGACGAACTCCTTGATGACAAAGCACACCGCCCTGCCGACGCGCGAGATCACCGCGATATCGCGCACACTGCCCTCACGGATGCCGAGCGCGCC
>DNIP01000057.1:0-2897 GCA_003499325.1 Oscillospiraceae bacterium | reverse complement strand
TGGTCGCATAAGACCGCGCGTGCTTCTAAAATATCGCCGCGCTCCATCGCCGCACGCATATGCTCAAAGGAGCTCAGCGCATTGACGTTTTCCACTGTATCGATTCTCTTTCCCTCGGGGAGAAATGACGTCATGATGTTCCTCCTGATACCGCCGCCGCAAACAACGCAAAGATTTTCTTATGCTCAGACACGGTATGATATTTTATACATGATACAATCTATGACTGAGGGATGGGAGTTATGACTTTATCATTTTTACACACCGAAACAGCCACACAAACGGAAATATTTATCACAACAGGTATTGAAAAACACCATCGTTTCGTATACAATAGAAAGGTAGCCGACTAAAATTTACCAAGATACCGTCGGCAGAAAGGAAACAACTATGAAACGTATTATCGCAATCGTATTGACAGTATTCATGATCGCCGCCGTGTTCGCGGGCTGTAACAAGAAGGTCGGCTCCGGCACCACCTCCGCCGTATCCAAGACGGAATCCAAGGCGGAAACCGCCGAGACCGTAGCGCAAGAAGCAAAATCCACCGATGCGCTGCTGAACATCGACGACGTACCCGCGGCTGATCTGGACAAAGCCGACGCGGAGTATCAGAAGAAGGCGCCCGAGAAGGGTGAAGAGGTCGCGATCCTGCACACCAACTACGGCGACATCTCCTTCAAGTTCTTCCCCGAGGTCGCGCCCAAGGCGGTCAACTCCTTTAAGGCGCTGGCGAAGGATCACCGTTATGACGGCACCATCTTCCACCGTATCACCAAGCCCGAGACCAGCGGTATCGGCGTGGTACAGGGCGGCGACTACACCAACTTCAACGGCACGGGCGGAGTATCTGCCTACGGCAAGGGCTTTGGCCTAGAGGTCTCCGATTATCTGAGCAACATCGAGGGCTCCGTCGCAATGGCGCGCAGCCAGGACCCCAACTCCAACGGCTCGCAGTTCTACATCAACTCCACCAACAACAATAGCCTGGACGGTCAGTATACCGTATTCGCGCAGGTATACGAGGGCATGGACGTCGTCGGTAAGCTGGCAAAGGTACAGACCGGTCAGAACGACAAGCCCGTCAAGGACGTCATTCTGCAAAGCGTAGAGATCGTTGAATATTCTAAATAAGAATAATGAAGCGAACGCTATCCATTGTACTGTGTATCATATTGATTGCCGCGCTCACAGCCTGCGGCAAAAAGGAGGCAAATAACATGGTTCTGTCCGGCGGTTACACCACCATCGAAGAGATCCCCGCGGCGAAAACCGATATCCCCGCGGATTATCAGAAGGCAGCCCCGCAGTCGGGCGATACCGTCGCGATCCTGCACACCAACAGGGGCGACATCAGCATGCGCTTCTTCCCCGAGGTTGCGCCGATCGCGGTCAACAACTTTATCGCGCTGGCAAAGGCAAATAAGTTCAACAACACCATCTTCCACCGTGTGATCAACAACTTTATGATCCAGGGCGGCGATTATACCAACTTCAACGGCACGGGCGGCGCGTCGGTCTACGGCAAGGAGTTCAAGCTCGAGACCAACGCCAATGTACACAACTGTGCGGGCTCCGTCGCAATGGCAAACCGCGGTCCCGACACAAACGGCTCGCAGTTCTACATCAATCAGGTCGACAACAACTACCTCGACGGCAGCTACACCGTGTTCGGTCAGGTATACGACGGCATGGACACCGTCAACACCATCTGCGGCGTGCAGACCAACATGATGGATAAGCCGCTCAATGACGTTGTCATCGACAGCATTGAGATCAAAACATATTAAGAACTGAAAACTGAAAACTTAAGATTGAAGAATGAAGAATTAATGTATCTCGCTGACGCTCGATCAATTAATGCAATCCCTCAGTCCTTTATCGGTTTGAGCCCTCCTAGCGGAGGCAGCAGACCCATTTGTCCGCAATGCGGACATTTCCCCTAGCAGGGGAATCTCCTTTACCAAAGGGAGCCTTAAGGATTGGGTGCGGGTATCCCGCCCTTCATTATTCATTTTTCAGTTTTCAATCTTCAGTCTTAAGTACCATGGAATGGAGAACCCTATGGAACGACCCGTCATCGCTATTATGTATGACTTTGATAAGACCCTGTGCACCAAGGATATGCAGGACTACGGCTTCATCCCGAGCCTCAGTATGCATCCCAAAGAATTCTGGCACAAAGCCAATGAGTTCGGCTCCGGTGCGCAGATGGACGGCGTACTCGCCTATCTGTATACGATGATCGAGGAGAGCAAGCGCAAGGGACAGCCCCTCACGCGTGAGAAGCTGATCGACTGCGGCAAGGACATCGTGCTGTATGACGGCGTCAAGGACTGGTTCGACCGCATCAACCTCTACGGCGCGGCGCAGGGCGTACAGATCGAGCACTATGTCATCTCATCGGGGCTCAAGGAGATCATCGAGGGCTCCGGAATCGCGGACAAATTCACCAAGATCTTCGCCTGCGAATTCCTCTATGATGAAAACGGCTGTGCGCTGTGGCCGAAAACTGCCGTCAACTACACCAACAAAACCCAGTTCGTTTACCGCATCAACAAGGGCGTGCTGGATATCGCGAATGACGTTGATCTCAACCGCTCCATGCCCGACGACTCCAAGCGCGTTCCCTTCACCAACATGATCTATATCGGCGACGGTCTCTCTGACGTGCCGTGCATGAAGATGATGAAGGCATACGGCGGCTGTGCGATCGCGGTATATCAGGACAACAACAAGAGCAAGGTCGAGGAGCTGCTGATGGGCGACCGCGTGGACTTCATCTTCCCCGCCGACTACACCAAGCAAGGCAGGCTCGACAAGACCGTGCACAACCTGATCAAGAAAATGGCGATCAGCGACGAGCTGGTAAAGGAGAATGCGAGACAGCTCAGAGA
>DNIP01000180.1:4566-4864 GCA_003499325.1 Oscillospiraceae bacterium | reverse complement strand
GTCTCACACTGTGCGCTGCAGGTCTCGCAGGGTACGCCGTCAACCAAGCCTGTTCCGCCGCAGTCCTGACACTTGACCGTACCGAGAGCGCCGCCCGATACTGCGACATAAATCAGCAGACCGACGATAACGACTGCCGCGATCGCAAGCACGATTTTTTTCGTTTTTGTCATTTGTTTTCTCTCCTCTTTTATTTGGATATCCGCGACAACGGTAAGACAGGGTGATTCACCCTTATCCGCTGTTGCGCGAGCCCTCCCCCGCAAGGGAAGGGCTGTATAATACTAAGTATCATTAA
>DNIP01000180.1:0-4499 GCA_003499325.1 Oscillospiraceae bacterium | reverse complement strand
TGCGTTAAATGGATACTTAGTATAAAAGCCGCGGGAGTACCCACGGCTCAGAAAACAAGCTGAATGAATAGCACTCCGTTAATATCTCGGTTGCCGTTACACGCCGTCGGTTGACCCGATCACGCGCAATGACAACGCTTTCATAACGACAGGATAACGCATCTTTTGCGTTATCCCAGCGGTCATGCCCGCGGGAGGAGCATGTCGCTTCGGCAGGATCCCCTTTCATCGGTGCACTCCCGTACAGGACAGATCGCCCGACCGACTACTGATGAAGCCCGCGCCTCTATCATAAAAGCTATTATATAACTTAGAATCGTCATCCGTCAACTGTTTTTCATAAGTTTTTTACAAAAAGTGACCGATTCTCTGAAAATCTGTATCAAAAAACGACAAAACAAACAAATAGAAAAGCTCCGAAGCATAGCCTCGGAGCATGTAATCAAATCTACAATTATGATTTTTTGGTGATGCGCAGGTTCTGACGAGTCTTGCGCAGCTCGGTGAGCTGGGCGGTGATCGCGTCGTCGGTGCGCTTCATGACGTTCTCGACATAGTCGTTGGCGGCCTTGCGCATCTCAGACGCCTTCGCCTTTACGTCGTTGAGCAGCTCGGCGGCCTCCGCCTTTGCCTCGCGCATGATCTCGCTCTGATCGACCAGCTGCTTCTTGCGCTCCTCAGCGGCGCGGATGATATCGTCGGACTCCTTCTTCGCCTCGGCGATGATCTGGCTGCGGTCGGCAACAATGTTCTTAGCCTGTCTTACCTCGGCGGGCAGGGTATCCTGAATCTCGTCGAGAATGTCATAAATCTTATCCGCCTCGATGATGACCTTACCGCCGGAAAGGGGCATGGTCTTAGCGTCCGCAACAAGGTCCTGTAATTCCTGAATCAGTTCGTCTACTCTCATTTTACATATTCCTTTCGTGTTCAGGCGAAGGGTCAGCCCTTCAGCGCCTTTATTCTGTTAAATACTTCGTCATGTATTGCGGCAGGGACAAAATTGGTGATATCGCCGCCATGGTACGCAACATTCTTTACGATTGAAGAGCTCAGATAGGTGTAGCTCGCGTCACTCGCCAAAAAGACGGTGTCGAGCTCAGGGTTCAGCTTTCGGTTCGTCAGCGCCATCTGGAATTCATACTCGAAGTCCGACACCGCACGCAGTCCCCTTACGACTGCGGAAGCGCCGAGATCCTTCGCGCACTGTGCCAACAGCCCGTCGCATCCGATCACCTTAACGTTCGGGATATCGCCGACCGTCCGCTGTAAAAAGTCGATCCTCTCCTCCATCGAGAACACAGGATGCTTTTCACCGTTTGCGAAAACACCGACGATCACGTTATCGAACATTCCGCTCGCGCGGGTGATGATGTCGATGTGTCCGAGGGTGACAGGGTCAAAGCTGCCGGGGCATATCACGGTACTGTGCATAGAACGTTCCTAACCTTACTTTTCAGTCACATATCCTGTCGGGGATCAATCGCCGACAAAATCTTCATGACGATATGTGCTTACCCTTATTTTACCATAGGTTCGTTCTCTGTCAAGAGTAAAATTGTAATATTTTTGTAATATTTTATCATTTAATGCACTTTCACAAATAATGACCCCTGTTTTTTTCATTCTTTGTGCAATAATTGGCATGATTTCCTGTAATATTCCGCGATTATAGGGAGGATCGAGGAAGGCGACGTCGAATTCGCGGGTGGTGTTTTTGAGATACGCGACCGAGTCGGCACAGATAACCGTCGCAAATTGTTGCAGGTTTGTAACCTTTAGGTTGCGTTCAATTACCGCTATTGCTTTTTTGGAAGAATCGAGGAAAACCGCGCTCCTCGCGCCGCGGGACAGCGCCTCGATCCCCATTTGCCCCGAGCCCGCGAAAACGTCGATGAAATCGCGCCCCTCGATCTCGAATTGTACGGAGGAAAAAACCGCCCCCTTGACCTTGTCGGTCGTCGGGCGGACAATATCCTCGCCCTTTAAGGTTTCTAACGCCCTGCCTCGCGCAGAGCCGGTGATCACACGCATAAGAACCTCCGAAAAAAGCCTTCCCCTTGAGGGGAAGGTGTCGCCGATAAGGCGACGAATGAGGTGGAAACGTTTCCACCATATCTTGTCTATTGATTCATCGGACAGGTTTCCACCTCATCCGACCTTTCCCTCAAGGGGAAGGCTTTCTATTCTTCATGAAAATAGTTGTATACATTCAGCGCGGCGGGGTGGGTCATGCCGGGCGCCTGCTCGAGCTCCTCGAGTGACGCATTGCTGATGTTCTTGATCGTGCGGAAGAAGCGGATCAGTTCCTTGGCGCGCTTCTTTCCGATGCCCGGGATCTCCTCCAAGGACGAGCCCAGTACACGCTTGCGCTGCTGGCGGTTGAAGCCGATCGCATAGCGGTGCACCTCATCCTGGATGTTTGTCACAAAGGTGAACGCCGCGCGGTTGGGTCGCAGAGCGATCTCGCCCGTATCGCTGACGATGGCGCGGGTGCGGTGGTGGTCATCCTTGACCATGCCGAAAACGGGGATGCTGAGTCCCGACGCCGCCACGACGGGCAGCACGGCGCCGACCTGTCCCTTGCCGCCGTCGAGCAGGATGAGGTCGGGCAGTCTGCCGAAGCCGGTAGCTACGCCCTCCTCCTGCGCTTTTTTGTATTCATTCAATCGGCGGGTGAGCACCTCCGCCATCGAGCCGTAGTCGTCCTGTCCGGAGAATGACTTGATCTTGAACTTGCGGTAGGCGCTTTTCAGCGGCCGGGCATTCTCAAACACAACCATGCCCGCGACGTTATCCGCGCCGGCGAGGTTGGAGATATCGTAGCTCTCGATGTATTCGGGGAGCTTTTCCAGACCGAGCAGGTCTTTCAACTCATCCAGCACGCTCAGCTGTCTGCCGGTCACGCCCTTGAGCTGGCCGAGGGATTCAAACGCGTTTTTGCGGCACATATCGACGAGGTTTTTCTGTGTGCCGCGTTGGGGAATATTCAGATAAACGCGCTTGCCCTTTCTCTCGCTGAGCCAGCGCTCGGTGTTCTCGCTATCCTCGATCTCGCCGTCGAGCGCGATGTGCGAGGGAATCTCTTGGCGCAACGTGTAATAGCGCAGGATGAACTGGGAACGGAAATCGACCTCGTCGTCCACGTCGTCGATGATGAAATTCTCGGTATCGTACAGGCGCGATTCGTTGAAGCGCAGAACGGTGGCGGAGCCCTTGTTCTCCTGCCGTGCTATGGCGATCACATCAAGCTCGTCCAAATGGATATCGACGACCTTCTGCTTGTCGCGCATCTTCTTCATCGCGGCGATCTGGTCGCGATAATGCGCGGCGCGCTCAAAGTCCAGCGCCTCTGCCGCGGCAGTCATCCGCTCCTGTAATTCGCGCAGGGTCTTGCTGCTGTCGCCCGACAGATACTCGAGCGCATTCTCGACGCGCTCGTTATAATCCTTGAGCTTGACGCGTCCCGTACAGGGGGCGCAGCACTGCTTGATGTGGAAATTCAGGCACGGACGGTAGCGCCCGAAATCCTCGGGAAAACGGCGGTTACAGGTCGGCAAACCGAAGATCTTGTTGGCTTCCTCGACCGACGACTTGACGTAGTAGCTCGACTTGTACGGCCCGATATACCGCGCGCCGTCGTCCGCCTTTTGCAGGACATAGCTGAGCCTGCGCCACGGCTCGTTGGTGACGCGGATATAGCTGTAGCCCTTATCGTCCTTCAATAAGATATTGTACTTCGGGGTGTGCTGTTTGATCAGCGAGCACTCGAGGATCAGACACTCAAACTCGCTGTCGGTGATGATGTATTCGAAGTCGTCGACATTATCCACCATGCGGCGCACCTTTTCGGTATGGTTGTTCTGGGAGCCGAAATACTGGCTGACACGGTTTTTCAGCTTCTTCGCCTTGCCGATATAGATGATCTCGCCCTGTGCGTTCTTCATGATATAAACGCCGGGCTGCAGCGGCAGCGCCATCGCCTTGGCGCGCAGCTCCTTCAACTTCGGATTCATCATTTCACCTCCATTTCAATCTGCTTTATAAATAAGTGTAGGGGAGCGGCTTGCTGCTCCCGTGTCCCAAAGGGACATTCGCGAAGCGAAAGCTACAGGTTACTCTGAAATAAACAGCTGTTTAACAAACGCTTCGGGAGGAGCAAGCCCCTCCCCTACAATAATAACACAACTGTCAGTAATTCCTGCGGATTATCTTTCATGCACATGCTTGCCGGTCATGTGCTCGAGCTTCAACTCGATCACGGCGCAACGTCCGCCGTTCTTCTGTATATCGCTCTCGGTCATCTCGGCATTTGGGAAATACTTATTGCCGAGCTGGCGGAGATGATCGGTCTTTTCAGCGGGATCGGTCACCTCGCGCAGTCTGCCGAACGCGGTCACGCTGTCGAAGAAATACGACCAGCCGTCATCCGCCTTTTGCGGCTCACCGAGCACGTTGAACGAGCCTTTGTCATAAGCGCGGATCGACTCGAGCTTGTG
>DNIP01000166.1 GCA_003499325.1 Oscillospiraceae bacterium | reverse complement strand
TCCTTATCTTAATGATATTGCCCTTATGGGAGCCTTTTCTCATTTGCGGTATACTTCGATCTCTTTGCTGTGATGGATCGAATAGATCAAGCATTCCTTGACGGGGAGGCCAAGGCATTCCTCCATCGCGTCCTTGTACAGCATGAGTTGGGACGAATAGCGATCATTGAGCATTTGCGGATCCTTGACGCGGTCGGTCTTGTAATCGACGATCACAAGCTCGCCGTCCTCGACGAATGCCAGATCCACCGCGCCCTGCAGGATCACCTTTTCCTCGCGGAAGGGCTCTTCGATCTCGGGATCGACCAGCTTCGCGGGGATCTTGACATTGAAGCGGTATTCCTTATACACCTCGTCGGCTTGCAGACAGCGCGTCACCAGCTCGCTTTGGATGAATCGCTCGGCACGCTGCAGATCAATGCTGTTCACCTGCGCTTCCGTCAGATAGCCGTCGGCGTGCAGTTGACGGAGCTGAGCTTCCAGACCCGCTCTTGCCGCGGCAAAATCGACAAACTGCATGAACGCGTGCAGCGCGGTGCCCTTCTCGGCGGAGGTGAGCTTTTCACCCTGCAAAAACGCGGGGCGGTCGAGATAGCGGTCATAGGTCTTGTCGGTCATCTGATGTGCGAGCGTTGACGCCGCGACCTTGACGGGCAGAGCTTCGATCGCCTCATACGGATAGCGATAATCGACATGCTGTTTCAGCTCGTCGATCAGGGCGGTATTTGCCTGAACCTCCTGATTCTCCGCCGCGAGCTCCTCCGCGTCCTCCGCGTCAAACGGCGCGTCGATCACGCGGCAGGTGAACGCAAAATCCGCCTGCGGCTCACTGTCCGCGGAAACGCCCGCGTACTCCCGCAGCGTTTCGCCGTCGGGATGGAGCAGAGCGCACATGACCAGCCAATCAGACAATGCGTTTGCGGAGCGCACCGCAAAGGGCGAGATCTCCCGCTGACCCGCGAGCTTTTTGGCGATGCCGCCTATGTAGGCAGAAACCGACCGCGAGGGGGTCGCGAGCATGATCAGCTTTTGCTTGGCGCGCGTCATCGCGACATAGAGCACGCGGAGCTCCTCGCTCATCTCATCGCGGCTGATCTCCATTGCCAGCGCGTTGCGCGGCATGGTGTTGAAGTTGGCGGAAAGCGCGGGGTCATAGAGCTTTTGCGCGTAGCCATAGCGCGAATGGAGCAATACTGAATTCGACGCGTCGGACACAAATTTGCGCGCGGTATTCGCGATAAAGCAGATCGGGAACTCGAGCCCCTTGGACGCGTGAACAGTCATCAGCTCCACGCCAACGTCCGCACCGCCGTCATTCGACGCCGAGGGCAGGTCAGAACCGTCCTCGATCAATCGATCAAGGTAGTTGACGAATCCCGACAGCCCGCGACGGGTGTTCTGCTCAAACGCGCGCGCGTAATCGAGCAGCAGGCGCAGGTTATTGGTCGCGCCCGCACTGTCGGAAGCGGAGAGGATCGCCATAAACGACGAGCGCTCATAGATCAGGGTGATCAGTTGATACAGCGGCACGGTCACGGACACGTTCCGATAGTAGGACAATTCATTGAGGAAGGCTTTACTCTTTTGGTTGCCCTTTTCCGCGTCCAGTGTGATCGCCGCATAGAGCGAGCCCTTGCGCTGTCCGATGCGGATACGCGCGAGGTCGTCCTCGTCAAAGGCAAACACGGGGCTCATCACGACGCTCAACAGCTCGATATCGAGGGCGGGATTGTTGATGACGCGCAAAAAGTTGGTGATCAGCATGATCTCTCTGCTGTCCAAGAATCCCGCGCCGCTCTCGCTGTGGGCGTGGATCCCGTACAGCTCGAACACCTCGCGATAGATTGCGCCGTAGCTCGACAGGTTGCGCATCAGCACGGCAAAATCGCTGAACGTCGCGGGACGGTAATCGTCGCCCTCCTTGACGGGATAGCCCTCGGCAACCATTTGCAAAATGCGCTCGGCGATATACCGCGCCTCGGCAACGGCAGCGTCCTCCTCCCCGACCAGATCCTTGTCGATCAGGTTCAGCTCGACCGCGGGTTCCTTTTGCGGCGCGTACTGTGCGCCCGGGAAGAGCATTTCCTCCTCATTATATTCGATATCGCCGACTGCCGTTGACATCAGCTTTTTGAAGAAGAAATTGACGGCGGACAGTACGGCGCTGTCACTTCTAAAATTCTTTTCCAGAATTATTTTTGCAGGAAAAGCCTTTGTTTCCTTATCATATATAACAGCGTTATTTTTTCTTTTCAAGAATAATTCAGGCATTGCCTGACGGAAGCCGTAGATGCTCTGCTTAACGTCGCCGACAACGAACAGATTGGTTTCATCGCGCGAGATCGTCTTGAAGATGGTGTCCTGTACCTCGTTCGCATCCTGGTACTCGTCCACCATGATGTAGTCAAAGCGGGACGATATCTCGCGCGCGACGTCGGTGGCGGTCATTGTCTCCCGATCGACGATCAGCGACAGCACCCAGTGCTCGATATCAGCGTAGTCCGCTACGCTGTTTTCTTTTTTGAGCATAGCGTAATGCCGCTCAAACAGGCTCACCGCCTTGAAGAGCTGTTCCGCATAATCCTTGAGCCGCTCGATATCATACAGGCACAAATCTTCCTCCTGCGTGTAGAGCTTTTGGAGTGATTTGACGGTATCCTTGAAGATATCGCGCGCAGACGCCGCCTCGAGCTTGAGCGGATTGTCGGCATAGCCGCGCGGGGTAGAAAGGCGACCCGCTTCAAAGGAATTGAGCGTATTGCGGATCAGGTTCCAGCTCTCCTGCTCGACGGCGCTGTGCAGCCGCTCGCAGAATACGCGATAGGAATCAAACAGCGAAAGGTTCTTATCATAGAGCTTTTCATCCAGGGAGATCGCGTCAAGGGCGCGGTCGTTGAGCAGCTGCAAATAATCCGCCGCCTCACGCGTATACTCCGCAATGATCCTGCCCCATACCGTGTCGCCGACCTCGCTAAAGTCGGTGTAGTAAGAGAGCTTCTCCGCCATCCAGCGCTCGGGGAACGGATGAGAGCGCAAAAAGTCGTACAGGCGGCTGATGTGATCCTCCAGCCTGCTGTCGCCGCGCGCGGAGGCGAAGGTCTCCACCAAACGGTGGAACTTGGGATCCTTCTCCTCATACAACAGATCGAGCGTCAGGCGCATCGCGTCGGCGCGCATCACACTCAGCTCACCCGCGTCAGCGATGCGGATGTTGCGGTCGATGTCGAGCAGGAAGAAATACTCCTTGCACAGCGACATACAGAACGAATCCACGGTGGAGATATGCGCCTTGCCGAGCAGGGATTGCTGGCGGATCAAAAAGGGATTGGTGGGATCGTTGCGGATGCAGTCGGTCAGCGCGTCCCTGAGCCTGCCCTTAAGCTCCGCGGCAGCCTTGCGGGTATAGGTGACGACCAGCAGTCGGTCGGCGTCCACACCGTTTTCGGCGTCGGTGATCAGTCGGATCACGCGCTCGACCAGTACGGCGGTCTTGCCCGAGCCGGCGGCTGCCGAAACGATCACGGAACCGCCGCGCGCGGTGATCGCATCGAGCTGATGATCGGTCCAGTTACGTGCCATCGTGCTCCCCCTCTCCTCTGAGTGCTTCAAATACCTCGGCGGCGCTCCTGTCCACCGCCTCACGGCAGGGATCGTCGTCCCTGCGCAGGCATACCGCATTGTAGACACAGTAGGCGCAGCCGTCGTACTTCTTGCCCTTGAGCGGCAGTGCGGCGACGTCGCCGTCATAGAGTGACTGCGCCATCGCAGTTGTCAGCTCGTCGATCCTGCGGAAGATCGCGCCCAGTTCCTCGAGCGATGCCAGACTGCCCGCGCTCGCGGTCACAACGCCGTCTTTAAGCTTGGCGGGGATGAACACACCCTCGCCGTCATGCTCCATATGCGCGACGACGTCGGCGTCATCGAGGATCACACCCTTCATCATATACTTCTTGATCAGCTCACTGCGGATCTTTGCCTCGGGCGTATCGGGATCGGCGGATACCGACGGCGATACGGCGGGCATATACAGAACGCCTGCGGGAGTGATCTCTCCGTAGCGATCAACACCGTTTTCACGGATCGCGTAGAGATAGATGAACATTTGCAAATTCAAGCCATACAGCAAATCGTTGATGTTGAATTCCTTGGTACCGGTCTTGTAGTCGATGACGCGGATATAGCTTTTGCCGTCCGCGTCACAGCGGTCAACGCGGTCAACACTGCCGCGCACACTGAGTCGCAGACCGTCTTTCAGCTCCACGGAATAATCGGGGATGTCCTCCCCTACGCCCAGCTCAAAATCGACAGGGATAAAGTCGCTCTGACTGAGCTCACGGATCATATGCAGGAGCAAGCGTGTGGCGGTGGCTTTGGTGCGGTACAAAAGATATAAAAAGCGCTCCGATTTTTCCTCTGTGCCGCCGAAGTGGGTGTCGATGTATTGATCGAGGATATCGGACACGATGCTCTCGACCGCATTCTCGTCCATCCCGATATATTCCTCACGGCTGTACTGTGAGAAGAACACTTCAAAGATATGGTGCATGAGCGTACCGTATTCGAGCGCGTCAACGGTCGCTTTGCGGCGCTCGCGGATATGTAAGCCGTACTCGCAGAAATAGCGGAACGGACACTTATGATACACATCGATCTTGGTCGATGACAGGCGCATTTCTTTGCCGAACAGCTCCTTCGTCAGCTCCATGTCCTTGATCTTACGCACGCGCCTGCTCAACACATCCTCGATGGAACGGATCACGTCGCGGTATGCTTCATCCTCGCTGAAATACGCCTTGAGCGCCGCAATATCGGGGGTGCGGCTGTGATAGCGGCTGACAAGATAATCGAACGCCGCTCTTTTGGAGCGCAGGCGTTCTTCGATCGGCACCATGTCATAGTTGATGAATCGATGATGGGGCAGGCTCAGCTCCACCTCGGAGATAATATCCGAGGGCATGAGGAGCTCGCCGCGCATATCGGCGGCGGGAAAGCTGAGATAGAGCCGCTCGCCCGCGGCGGTCAGCGCCGAATACGCGTAGTAGCGCTCGGTCGCGATCAGCTCCTCGATCGAATCGGAAAGCGGCAGGTGCAGGGTCTCTTTGAGTAGGACGCGTTCATCATCGGTGAACACGCCCGCCTCCACAGGGGTATGCGGGAACTCGCCGTCGAGCGCGCCGATCAGGAATACGATCTTCTTATCCGAGATCAGGGAGCGGTCGGCGGTGGACACCTCCACCTCATCCATGCCGCGCGGAATGGTGCTGACCTCGGACGCGGCGAAGTTGGTGTGTAACAGCTCCGCAAAGCGCTTGGGCGTCATCGCGTAATCACCGATCACGGCAACGGTCTTGTCGAGGATGCCGCACAGCACGTTCCACATACGGATCAAATCAGCGGCAAGCTCGTGCTCGCCCTGCGCTTCATACGCGTCGCACAGGGTGTTGATATTGTCATCTACGTGCAGTTTGTAGAGCAGCTTCATCAGCGCCTTTGCGATCGTTCTGCCGTCGGTATCCTTTACGGCAAAGGCAAAATCGCGCAGTGTGCCGATGATATCGGCGCGCAGTGCTTCTACATGCTTCAAGGTCGCCTTTTGCTGCTCGTTCATTTCATCCGCGAAGCCGTCGGGCGACGCGGTAAAGGGCGTATCAAACCTTCGTCCGCTGATATCCCAGACGAAAAGATAGTTTTCAAAGTCCGCGATATCGCCGACCGAATAGGAGCACAATCCTGTTTTCAAAAGCGAGAGAACGTCCTCGCGCTGAAAGCCGCGGTTTACGATGTTGAACGCGGCGGTTACCAGCCGCACCATCGGCATCGCGTCGATGTTCTGCGGCTTATCCATAAAGCAGCGGATACCGTACTTCTCAAAATACGATTCGAGGACGCCCGTATAGCAGTCGGCACTGCGGCAGATCACCGCAATATCGCGATAGCGCGCGCCATCCTCGACCAAGGCGCGGATCGTGCGCGCGACAAAATCGCACTCGTCATACAGCCCCGAGGCGCGGTATACCGTCACCGCGTCGGCGCTCTGTGCATACGGCTCTTTCTCCAACCGGTAGGCGTTCTCCTCCAGCGCGACCAACGCCTCATTCTGAAAACGGTACGGCGTATGTAAGGTGGTCAGCGGCGCGATCTCGATACCGTGATCGCGTGCCATGCGCGACAATCTCGCGCGGGTGCGCCGCGGGACGAAAAACAGGTTCTCGCTGTCGGGACGGCAGTCGTCCGTCAGCGCGACAAACATCTCCTTACCCATCACCATCAGCTGCTCGATCACGTCATATTCCTGCGCCGTAAAGCCGTAGAACGCGTCGAGCGCGATGGTATAGCCCTCAAACA
>DNIP01000122.1:4665-6893 GCA_003499325.1 Oscillospiraceae bacterium | reverse complement strand
ACTGCCTCGACCGCCTTGACTGCCGCGTCGAACACACCGGTGTGACCGACCATGTCGCAGTTGGCGAAGTTGAGGATGACCACGTCATACTTGCCGCTCTTGATCGCTTCGACGCACTTTTCGGTGACCTCGTAGGCGCTCATATGGGGCTGCATGTCGTAGGTGGCGACCGCAGGGGACTTGACGAGGATGCGATCCTCGCCCTCATACTGCTTTTCAACTCCGCCGTTGAAGAAGAAGGTGACGTGCGCATACTTCTCGGTCTCGGCAATACGCAGCTGGGTCAAGCCGTTGTTGGAGAGATACTCGCCGAGGGTGTTGACGAGCTTCTGCGGCTTGAAGGCGACCTCAACGTTGGGCATGGTCGCGTCATACTGCGTCATGCAGACATAGGTGACGGGGAAACGGCCGTTCCTGCGCTCAAATCCGCTGAAATCGTCATCGACAAAGGTGCGGGTGATCTCGCGCGCTCTGTCGGGACGGAAGTTGTAGAAGATGACGCTGTCGTTCGCTTTGACAGTGTCGCCGCCCGCAATCACGGCAGGCAGCATGAACTCGTCGGTCACGCCGTTGTCATAGCTGTTCTGCACCGCCTGTATGGGATCGGTCTCCTGTACGCCCTCGCCGTAGACGATCGCGGCATATGCCTTTTCGACGCGCTCCCAGCGATTATCTCTGTCCATGGCGTAGTAACGTCCGCTGATGGTAGCGATCTTGCCGACGCCGATCTCGGCGCACTTTTCGACAGCCTGCGCCACATACTCCTTCGCGCTGGAAGGGGGCACGTCACGACCGTCGAGGAACGCGTGGATGTAGACCTTAGAAAGACCCTTGCGTTTGGCAAGCTCTAAGATGCCGTACAGATGGGTGTTGTGGCTGTGAACGCCGCCGGGGGAGAGCAGACCGAACAGATGCAGGGAGCTGTCGTTCGCCTTGCAGTTGTCGATCGCCTTGTTCATCGCTTCATTCTCAAAGAAATCGCCGTCCTCAATGGACTTGGTGATGCGGGTGAGCTCCTGATAGACGATGCGGCCCGCGCCCATGTTGGTGTGGCCGACCTCGCTGTTACCCATCTGACCGTGCGGCAGGCCTACGTCAAGACCCGACGCGCCGATCATGGTAACGGGATTTTGGAAGAACAGTTGGTCAAGATGCGGCGTGCGCGCATAGTCGATGGCGTTGCCGTACTTGGGAGCGATACCAAAACCGTCCATAATAATCAATGCAATTGGTTTTTTCATATTGTAGTCCTCTCAGTTTAAGAGTGATACTTTCTCAAATGGCGGGATCAAAAATCTTCCTTGGGCTTGGTCGCTTCGATGATCTTCGCGAATTTCTCAGCTACCAGAGAAGCGCCGCCGATCAAACCGCCGTCAACGTTGGTCTTAGCCAGCAGCTCAGCCGCGTTCGCGTCGTTCATGGAGCCGCCGTACTGGATGGTAACGGAAGCAGCCGCCTCGAGGGAGTACAGGGTCTTAAGGCACATACGGATCATCTCGCAGACCTCCTCAGCCTGCTCAGCGGTAGCGGTCTTGCCGGTGCCGATCGCCCATACAGGCTCGTATGCGATGACAACGTTCTTGAGCTCTTCTTCGGTAACGCCCCACAGATCGAGCTTGAGCTGACGCGCGATGACCTCGTTGGTGATGTCGCACTCACGCTCCCAGAGCAGCTCGCCGACG
Organism: Oscillospiraceae bacterium; assembly: GCA_003499325.1. Lineage (GTDB taxonomy): Bacteria > Bacillota > Clostridia > Oscillospirales > Acutalibacteraceae > Ruminococcoides. The sequence continues at coordinate 5,211 of DNIP01000122.1, read as the reverse complement.
CAGACGATGGGCTTGAGGCCTGCCGCCAGCGCCGCTTTAACACGCTTGTTGACGGTCTCGTCGGTCTCGCCGAAATACTGTCTGCGCTCGGAGTGACCGAGAACGACGTACTCTACGCCGATCTCCTTGAGCATACCGGTGCTGATCTCGCCGGTGAAAGCGCCGCTCTCTGCCCAGTGGCAGTTTTCAGCGCCGATCTTGATGTTGGTGTCCTTGGTGACCTCAACCGCGGTAGCAAGGTCTACGTAAGGAACGCAGGCGACGACCTCGCAGTTAGCGTCCTTGACGAGGGGAATGATCTCCTCGAGCAGCGCCTTGGCCTCGGAGGGAGTCTTGTTCATCTTCCAGTTACCGGCGATGATGGTCTTTCTCATACCTTTTGTTAAAGCGTCAAGTATCATAATAAAAATCCTTTCTTATGGTAATGGAGGGCGACGACCTGCCGCCCTCATTGTATCATGATCAGTCTTTGTCAGCGATAGCCGCGATACCGGGCAGAACCTTACCCTCGAGGTACTCGAGAGAAGCGCCGCCGCCGGTGGAGAT
>DNIP01000122.1:691-4613 GCA_003499325.1 Oscillospiraceae bacterium | reverse complement strand
GTGGAGATGTGGCTCATCTTGTCAGCAAAGCCGAGGTTGACAACAGCCGCTGCGGAGTCGCCGCCGCCGATGATGGTGGTAGCGTCGGTCTCAGCCAGCGCCTTCGCGACTGCGATGGTGCCTTCTGCGAGGATCGGGTTCTCGAATACGCCCATGGGGCCGTTCCATACAACGGTTTTAGCGGACTTGACAGCCTCCGCATAGAGCTCGCGGGTCTTGGGGCCGATATCCAGACCCATGCAGTCAGCGGGGATCTCGCCTGCGGCATAAACCTCGGTGTCGATGGGAGCGTCGATCGGATCGGGGAAGGACTTGGTGCAAACGGTGTCGATGGGCAGCAGGAGCTTCTTGCCGAGATCCTCCGCCTTCTTGATCATCTCATTGCAGTAATCGAGCTTGGTGTCGTCGACCAGAGAGGTGCCGATAGCCTTGCCCTGCGCCTTGGCGAAGGTGTAAGCCATGCCGCCGCCGATGATCAGGGTGTCGCACTTTTCGAGGAGGTTAGAGATAACATTGAGCTTGTCCGCGACCTTTGCGCCGCCGAGGATCGCGACGAAGGGACGAACCGGAGCCTCTACCGCGTTACCGAGGTAGTCGATCTCCTTCTGCATCAGATAACCGACTGCGGTGCACTTGATGTGATCGGTCACGCCGACGGTGGAGCAGTGCGCGCGGTGAGCGGAGCCGAACGCGTCCATAACGAACACATCAGCCAGAGAAGCCAGCTCAGAGCTGAACGGCTCGAGGTTCTTGGTCTCTTCCTTGCGGAAACGGGTGTTCTGCAGCAGGACAACGTCGCCGTCCTTCATGGCGGCAACAGCAGCCTTAGCGTTGGCGCCGACGACCTCGTCGTCGTTGGCGAATACAACGTCCTTGCCGAGCAGCTCGGACAGACGAACGGCTACGGGCGCGAGGGAGAACTTCTCCTCGGGGCCGTTCTTCGGCTTGCCGAGGTGGGAGCAGAGGATGAGCTGGCCGCCGTCGGCGATGATCTTCTTGATGGTGGGCAGAGCGGCGGTGATACGGTTATCGTTGGTGATCACGCCGTCCTTGAGCGGTACGTTGAAGTCACAGCGGCAAAGAACCTTTTTGCCGGCAAAGTTGATGTCATCAACGGTGTACTTGTTGAGTTTCATGATAAAAACATCCTTTCTGTGTATTGGCACCCGCGGGTGCTTGTTTTGGGTTTGAGTTCGTAACCCTTACGTTGACCGCAGATACCGCATACCATATTTTTACTCATTAATTATATAACAAAAGGGTAACAGTTTGCAATAGCAAAATGGAAGATTATTGGGGTTATTTGTTAAAAATCACAAAGAAAAACGCCCCTGGCGGAGCGTTATACAAATAAATTCTATTCAACGTCTTCCCAATGATGGCGGTGGAGCTCACCTTGGGTTTGGAGGGTGGGGTAATCCCACTGGCGGAGCACCTCGTAGCAGCCGACGGCGACGGAGTTCGCAAGGTTCAGGGAACGCGCCTCGTCGATCATCGGGATGCGGACGCATCGGTCGGGGTAGCGCATGAGCACATGCTCGGGGATGCCGCGCGTTTCCTTGCCGAAGATGATGTACGCGCCGTCGGGGTAGCTTATGTCGCTGTGCTTATGGCGCGCCTTAGTGGAAAAGAAGAAGTATTCGCCGCCCTTTGTCTTTTCAAAAAAGTCGTCGATACTGTCATAATAGGTGATATCGACGAGGTACCAGTAGTCGAGCCCCGCGCGTTTGAGGTTGCGGTCGGTGATCTCAAAGCCGAAGGGTCGCACAAGATGGAGCCTTGCGCCCGTAGCGGCACAGGTGCGCGCGACGTTGCCGGTGTTTTGCGGGATCTCCGGCTCAAAGAGCACAATATTCAATACTTTGTTGTCAGATTTTTCCAATTTGAATTCCCTCTTTTATCTTGGAATAAGCGAAATCGAATCGCAAAAAATAAGGATGTCATTAAGAATAGAAAGGAGTTGGTATCATGCAAAAAGCAATGAGTAACAGCGCGCCTGCCGAGAAAAAGGGCGGCGTGCTGAAGGGCGTCCTCGGCGGCGTCGCGGCGGGGATCGCGGTCAGCGCGGTGAGCGTTGTGATGATGAACAACAGTAAGAAAACCCTGCAAAAGAAAGCAGGGAAGGTCGCCGACGCGATGGAGGATCTGTTCGACAGCGCGAAGGATATGTTTCAATAATGAGGAATGAGGAGTAACGCAGACGCTTTTTTGATTTGTAGTTATGTTTGTTTACAGCCTATTATCAATCAGGTGCGGACAGCGTTTACCCGCAATTCCTAATTATATTTCATGTCCTCAACGTTTTTATCTTTAATGACCTCGTAGTACGCCCTGAGGTCGGCGAGCGCTCGATCGAGGTCGTGCTCGAGATAGTTGCCGCACTCGATACGGCTGTTGCCGGGGATCTCGCCCTGATGGTTCATGGATTGTCGGATAACGTCCTTTATCAGCGCGAGAGACTCGGCGTCGCTCAGCCCGGTCGTCAAAAAGTAAAAGCCTGTGCGGCAGCCCATCGGGCCGAAGTAAACGACGTTTTCGCTTTTATCGGAATTGCGCGCGTAGGTTGCGCACAGGTGCTCGATCGTGTGCATCGCTTTAGGCTCGAGGAAAGGCGGTGTGTTCGGCTTGACAAACCGCAGATCATAGGTGCGTACCGCTCCGTCCACGCGTGAGAGGTACACGCCTTTTTCTAATATATCATGATTGACGGTAAAGCTCTGGATGGTTTTCATATGGTTTCTCCGTTCGGTTTTGGTCTCGGTTGTTATGCGGCGATCAATCGGCAAAATCGGTGAAGCTGATATTCATGTCAACGGTTCCCTCCACGCCGGCGATGGAGCCGGTCATCGTGTATTGCCACATATCGAATTTGTAGTACATGGTGGGAAATTCGCGGTAGTCGGCGAGCCAGAAGTCGTAATCCTTCATGGTCTCAAAATCGTACATGATGAACATTTGTTGGGTGTTGGAGTAGACGATCGATTTGTAGCCCGCTGCTTCAATGGTATCACAGAAGGTCTCGGCGATATCGGTCAGCTGGTCGCCCATCACCTTGTCGGTGCGGGCTTCCTCCTCGGCGATATTCTCCCAGTCGAGGGCGATGGGATAGTCGAGCTGACGCTTGTTGAGCTTTTCGAGGGCATAATTTGCCTCTTGCTTTGCGTCCTCGGCGCTGATCGCCTGCGAGAAGAAGTATGCGCCGACCTTGAGCCCCGCGGCTTTCGCCTTTTCATAGTTGGTATCGAATTTATTGTCCGTATAGAGCACGCCGTCGTCGCCGTAGTAGCGGCCGCCGATGCGCAGCATGACGAATTCGACGCCTGCCTCCTTCATTGCCGCAAAATCGACGTCGCCCTGGAATTCGCTGAGATCGACGCCGAGGTGCGAGATCTTCTTGCCGTTTTCATAATAGGAGGGGACGCCGTTTTCATCGGTGACAAGGTTGTCCGCCGTGTAGGTGTTGACCTCGGCGCCCTTAACGGTTTTCAGCTCGATATCGCCCATGACGGAGTCATTAATGGTGACGACCTCACCCGCGGCGGTCGCGGAGGTCGGGTCGTCCGCGCTTTTTGGATTCAATATGCGCATCGCGCCGTAGCCGACGCCGATGATCAGCGCGGCGGAGAGGACGATCACCGCAATGATGACGCCTATGCGTTTTCCGCCCGAGGGGGCGGGAGTCTGTGAATGCTTCATATGTGCCTCGGTTTCTGTCAGTTATCTTGGGGTTTGGATTGGTTTTCCTGATCAGGGACGGTGATGCCGTCGAGCTCATTGAGCGACGCTTTCAGCTCGGCAAGCTCGCGGTCGAGCGCCTCGAGCGGATCGCCCGCTGTATATAAATGATTGTTATTATCGTCTAAATAAGCCATTTTTGCTCCTTTTATTCCTTGTCACTCTAATACTAAGTATCATTAAAACA
>DNIP01000122.1:394-580 GCA_003499325.1 Oscillospiraceae bacterium | reverse complement strand
AAGCGTTTAATGGATACTTAGTATTTTTAGAATGACAATCGATTTTGCCTTTATAATAACCGATATAAGTCCCTAATAGAATAGCACAAAACGAGGATATTGTAAATAATCTTCATAATAAGTTTACTTTTACTTGAAAATCCGTCAGCTTTCGATTATAATAGAACCGATAATGCACTTTAGTGA
>DNIP01000122.1:0-332 GCA_003499325.1 Oscillospiraceae bacterium | reverse complement strand
AGAACATCGGTGGCAATAATCATGCCGCAAAAACAGGGGAAAGGAGGAAGGCTCTTGCCAAAACAGGGTTATCAAAGACATACGACCGAGCAGATCCTCAGAGCGATCGAGACTTGTCCGACGATCGATAAGCTCTTTGAGATCGTCAAGAACGAGCATATCGTGATACAGATGCAGAGCTTTAACTCCGCGTCATCCCTCCCGAAACAAGCGCCCAAGCAGATCCCCGACCTCTCGCCGCTGGAAAGTTTGAAGATCCAAGTGCGGCAGGCGGTACTGAACGCGGCGCGAAAGAATGCGCCCCGCCATACCAAGGAACAGCTCATCCGTGC
>DNIP01000008.1 GCA_003499325.1 Oscillospiraceae bacterium | reverse complement strand
GCGCGTTCTTGTCCTGCGCTAAGATCGCGTCAAGGATGGAATCGGACACACGATCGCACACCTTGTCGGGATGCCCCTCGGTGACGGATTCAGATGTAAATAAATATGACATAATAGTACCTCATTTCCATAATAAACAAACACTAGACAGCACAAATCACTAATCACTAATCACTAATCACTGACCACTGACCACTAATCACTGACCACTAATCACTGACCACCGGCCACTAAAACAAAAACTCCGTACGGGCTACCGTACGGAGCACTTAACTCATCTTTCGGTAAACCCGCAGGATTTAGCACCTTACTAACGCAGGTTGCCGGACTTCACAGGGCCTGTCCCTCAGTCGCTCTTGATAAGTGATCAGTTATTCAGCTTTCAAGATTATAATACCATCGACAGCATATGTCAAGGTATTATGGTTCATTATCGCGAAAAGTTACGCGATCTCCTCCAGAGAACAGCCGCAATCGATAGAATGCTTGACTCTGTCCCGAACCTCAGCGCGCTTTGCGTCATTGAAGCGGTCAACAGTACCGACCAGATAACCGGTGATACGGCGGATACGCTCGAAGGGGACGTTGTCGTAGGTGTAGCTCATATCAACATACTCACCGTCTACGGTGAAGGATACGGAGGTGATCACCTTATCGGGATTCTTCTCCTTGAGCTGCTGTACATACGCGTTGATTTCTGCTTTTGAAAGGCTGCCGCCTGTGACTGTTACTGTCATGTTAAACTCCTCATTTCCTAAAGTAATTTTGATTTCAATACAATATATGCGGTGTAAACACACTTTATCTTGATTGCAATTAGAATAATAGCACAATATATTGTGGTTTGCAAGTAACAAAAGGGTATTTTTCAGTTACAAAGTTTTAACATATTTTGTATTTCCCCTCACAAGGGGCGCTATATGTAGTATTCTACAACACAGTTGCATATTTATAATGCGTATGGAGAATAATAAAATATAAATATATATTCACACAAAATCGTTATTTATGAATCAGGGAGGGATACACATGATCGGATTCATCATCGGGCTGATGCTCGGCGGCTTTTTCGGCGTCGCAGTCATGGCGCTGATGCAGATTGCGTCGGACGCGGATCAACGTGCGGGAATGCACAGCAAACAGAATCAATAAACAACAAGGAGCAGCCCGACGGACTGCTCCTTACTGTTATACGCCATGATATTATTTATCTGTCACCATTTCCTTGACGGAGGTGGCGAGGGATGCAATGTTCTGCATATCGGAGGGGATGATCAGCTTGGTCGCCTGACCGTCGGCTACCTTCTGCAGGGCTTCCAGCGATTTAAGCTCAATGACCTTCTCGCTCGGGTTCGCCTCGGAGAGCATACGCAGGGAGTCGGCATAAGCCTTCTGCACCGCTAAGATCGCCTGCGCTTCACCCTCTGCCTCACGGATCTTACTTTCCTTGACAGCGTCCGCCTTGAGGATTGCGGATTCCTTCAAGCCTTCGGCAACGAGGATCTGGGAGCGCTTCTCACCCTCTGCGTCGAGGATGCGGGCACGGCGCTCACGCTCCGCCTTCATCTGCTTTTCCATCGCGTCCTGGATCTCGCGCGGAGGCAGGATGTTCTTCAGCTCAACACGGATCACGCGGATGCCCCACGCGTCGGTGGCTTCATCAAGGATGATGCGGATCTTGTCGTTGATGGTGTCGCGCGAGGTCAGGGTGGAGTCGAGCTCCAGATCGCCGATGATATTACGCAGGGTGGTGGCGGTCAGATTCTCGATTGCTGAGAGCGGACGCTCGACACCGTAGGTATAGAGCTTGGGATCGGTGATCTCAAAATACACGACGGTATCGATCTGCATGGTAACGTTATCGCGGGTGATAACAGGCTGCGGCGGGAAATCGACAACCTGTTCCTTGAGCGATACGCGCTTGGAGATCCTGTCGATAAACGGCACCTTTAAGTGCAGACCCGTGCCCCATGTCTGATAATACGCGCCGAGACGCTCGATGACAAAGGCGTGTGCCTGGGGGACGATTTTGATGTTGCGTGCGATGATGATGATCACAGCCAGTGCGATCACAGCAAGAACGATGAATGATACGATTGACATGATACTTTCCTTTCTCCATAATAATGGATATCGTTTTTATATTATTTCTTATTTCTTAGCTCTTAATTATTTTGACGATCAGCTTGACGCCCTCGATCGCGGTGACGCTCACGCTCTCTCCCTCTTTGATCGGTTGACCATCGGCGCTGCGAGCCGTCCACTTTTCGTTATCGACCTTGACAAGACCTTTAGCATGATCGTTATCGATCGCTTCCAACACAACGCCGTGCTTGCCGATATAGCGGTCGGCGTTGGTAGCTTCGGGGCGTTTTTGCTTCATTCGCTTGACGATCGGTCTTGTCGCAGCTAAAGCAACTCCCGTCACGACAACGAACACGATCAGCTGTATATATAGTTTATCCGTGAACAGCGAGGTGATACATGCCGCCGCTCCGCCGAGCGCGAACCACAGGGATACCAGCTGGACGGTGCAAGCCTCCAGCACACCCATGACAATCGCGATCACCAGCCAGATAATTGTCATTGTACTCATAGTCTACCTCCAAGATTGCGGCAAATCGCCGATCTGCTGCGCATACAGCGCGTCGGCAGATCGCTTATACCGATTTGCCATGTATGTGGCTGCCATCACTGTCAACGCCGTGACAAGCCTTGCGGAATCGGTGGTCTTGACGCTGTCGTCGAGGAACTGCTCGACCTTCTGCCCGATCCGATCGGGCGGGGCGAGCTCCTCAGAGAGCTCCTGCGCGATATCGCAGAACAGGTCATACAGCGCTTCTTCCGCAATAATATCGTCGCTTTCGTCATCGGCGTCGCCGTTGACGTAGCGGAGCAATCCGCCGACGCGGTCGATCTGCATGCTCTCACGCAGCTCAGCGATCAGCAGGATGCGCGCCAGATGGCGCTCGCGATACTTCTTTTCCACCGGGTGCGGCACATAGCCGCGCTTGATCCAGTTCTGGATCGTTGTAGGCTCCAGACCGCTTAGTGTGCAGACCTGACTGAGCGTCAGACCGTCCGTCGCACGAATCAGCGGCAGATATTCCGCTATCCTGCACGGCTGTCGGTCATTTGGATTATCTATCATCACGCGACCTCCTCATTAAGTTTACACGATTATATCACAGGTTCGCATGACTGTCAATAGCTTTCGCAAGATTATTTTAAGGAAGTTTTTGGTTTTTCGATGAGATTTCCGCAGTCTTTTAACGAGTGACGAAAAAATGAAAAGCCCGTCAATGCAGACGGGCAGACAGCATTATTCGTAGGTTCTCTCGGTGATAACGGATTCATCGCCGTTGCGGTAGATGACCTTGACCTTGGGGCTCTCTACACTGATATAGCTGCCCAGTGAAGTGACGACATCTTGGAAGGTGGAGGCGTTCTTCTCGAGCGAATCGTCCAAGGACGCTTTGAGCGCGGGCACCTCACTCTCGCCGTAGGTCTGCTTGAAAGCGTAGTCATATACTAATGTATCATCGCCATCGGCATAGACCGACATCGACATGGTATCGTTGGTATTCTTTTCGACAGAAGCGTCGACCTCGGACTTTACCTGCGGTGTTTCCAGATACTCCTTGACAGTCTTGTACTGCTTAGCGGCTGCGTTAGAGCCTGCCGCGGACGATACGGCGCTCGATGAAGCGTCGGAACCTTGTGTCGCTTCAGCCTGAGGATCGGCAGACGAGACTGAATCGGAAGTGGCGCCGGACGCGGGTTCGGTATTACTCGGTTTCTTTGAGCAAGCCGCAAAGCCGACGCATAAGAGTGCGATCAATAAAACACAAATGAATCTTTTCATGGAATACCTCCGTTTATGGTAAATGAATGTTTCATCCATAGTCTAACATATTGATACGGTCATGTCAAACCGATATCATTGATAATCGAAGCCGCTGTTCTCTCCGAGCGGCCGATCGAGCAGCTCGGGATGGGCGCAGATATAATGAATGAGCTT
>DNIP01000062.1 GCA_003499325.1 Oscillospiraceae bacterium | reverse complement strand
TACTTTTTCGACAAACTGAAAGCCCCACCGTGATCGGTGGGGCTTTCTTATATCGTATTCAGATAAAATGATATCGATACATTCCGATTACAGCTTCGCCATATCCTCTTCGGTGACAAGGGAGATGCCGTGCTCAGTGAGGATTTTCTCAGCGGCGGCATTATCCTCGACGCGAAGTACCACATACGCGAACTGCTTGGAAACGGTGATGAACGCGTACATATACTCGATGTTGATGTTGTTGTCCGCTAAGATCTTGACGACCTTCGCCAGAGCGCCGGGCTCATCCTGTACGGCCACACCGACGACCTCGGTGATGGAAACAAACGCGTTTGCATCATCGAGAGCCTGCTTTGCCTTGGCAATATCGGTGACGATCAGGCGGAAGATTCCGAAGTCATTGGTATCCGCAACGCTCATTGCGCGGATGTCAACGCCTGCCTTGGCGATCGCGTCGGTAACGGTGACAAGGGTGCCTTCACGGTTTTCTACAAAGATGGATAACTGTTTAATTGCCATAATACTACTCCTTATAAAAGTGTTGTTGCGAGCTTTGACACGCTTTTCCGTAGGTCGGGAGCGTGGGATCGCAATAGTTTATGTGTTGATACCGATCTTCTTGCGGTTATCGATGACTCTGACAGCCTTGCCTTCACTGCGCGCGATCGACTTCGGCGCCGCCAGTCGGATGATTGGGTTGATGCCGAGCATTTCCTTCATCGCGGCCTGGAGCTTTTTCTCCTTCTTGGTGATGACCTTCGGCGTATCGGAGAAGTCCTCGGGAAGCATCTCAACGCGGATCTCAAAGGTATCGGTGTTGTTGACGCGGTCAACCAAAATCTGATAGTTCGGCGCGTAACCCTGATTCAGCAGGACGGCTTCGATCTGGCTCGGGAAGACGTTGACGCCGCGAATGATCATCATATCGTCACTGCGTCCCATCGGCTTGTGCATGCGGATGAAGGTTCTGCCGCAGGAGCATTTCTCTCGGGAGAGGACGGTGATGTCGCGTGTGCGGTAACGGATCAGCGGGAACGCCTCCTTATCGAGAGAGGTGAACACCAGCTCGCCCTTGCTGCCCTCGGGGAGCACCTCACCGGTATCGGGATCGATGATTTCGGCATAGAAGTGGTCTTCGTTGATGTGCATACCGTTCTGCTCACAGCACTCAAACGCTACGCCGGGGCCGCTCGATTCGGTCAAGCCGTAGATATCATACGCCTTGATACCAAGGCTGTTTTCGATGTCACGGCGCATTTCCTCCGTCCACGGCTCCGCGCCGAAAATACCCGCCTTGAGGCTGTTGTAGCCGGGCTTGTAGCCCTTTTCCTTTAAGGATTCGCCGATATAAGCGGCGTAGGAGGGGGTACAGCAGAGGAAGGTGGCGTTGAGATCCATCATAAACTGGATCTGGCGGTTGGTGTTGCCGCTCGACATGGGCAGGGTCAGACAGCCGACCTTATGGGAGCCGCCGTGCAGACCTGCGCCGCCGGTGAACAGTCCGTAGCCGTAGGCTACCTGCACAACGTCGCCTGCGTCACCGCCTGCCGCGACAATCGCGCGGGCACAGCAGTCTTCCCACATATCGACGTCGTTCTGGGTGTAGAAAGCGACAACGCGCTTGCCGGTGGTACCGGAGGTGGAGTGGATACGGACACAGTTTTTGAGGTCGGTCGCGAGCATGCCGTAGGGGTAAGCGTCTCTAAGGTCGTTTTTGCTCAGGAACGGCAGCTTGCTGATATCCTCCAGACAAGTGATATCCTCGGGCTTGACGCCTTTTTCATCCATCAGATTGCGGTAGTATTCGACGTTTTCATACACATAGCGCACTTGACGAATGAGCTTGTACTCCTGCAGCTTCTTGATCTCATTGACCGGCATGGTTTCAGCTTCGGGCTGATAGAATTTCTTCTGCATGGGGCTTCATCCTTTCTGTTGTTTTTTCATTATACCTACTGCTGATTTATGTCATTGCGAGGCACATAGTGCCGTGGCAATCTTAACATGATTTAGCAGTTATAACCCAAATCAAACGCTTTTTTGTTGATCTCAACAAACTGCGGCTTGACGCATTTTTCGATGGCAGTGAGCCATTTTTCCTTCGGCATATCGAAGTATTTGGCGAGTCTGCCCATCAAAACGATGTTGCACGCCTTGGAGGAGCCCGCTTCATTTGCCAGCGCCAGCGCGTCGATATCATCCACATGGATGCCCTTAGCCTTCATTTCGTCAATGATGTTCTCGGGATAGGTGGTCGCGCCGATGATGACCGGCATGGGATCGATCTGCTGGGTGTTGACGATGATGGTACCGTCCTTTTTGAGGTTCTGTACATAGCGAGCCGCCTCGATCTTCTCGAAGGATACGATGAAATCGGCTTCACCGTTCTCAATGACGGGGGAGTAGACCTTGTCGCCGAAGCGGACATAGGTGACGACGGAACCGCCGCGCTGGCTCATGCCGTGCACCTCACTTACTTTTACGTCATAGCCTTCATCGACAAGCAGCCTGCCGAGCAGCTTAGAAGCGAGCAGGGAACCCTGTCCGCCGACACCGACGATCATAATATTCTTAGTCATGAGAGGGCACCTCGCTTTCAAACGCGTCAAAGGGACAGAGCTGCGCGCAAACGCCGCATCCGACGCAAAGGGTGGTATCGACAACGGCGTGACCGTCGCGGAAGGAGATGGACGGACAGCCGAACTTCATACATTTCTTACAGCCGCGGCACTTGTCGGGGTTGACATAGAGCGGCTTCTTGGGCTTGACGTACTTCAAGAGTACGCAGGGACGGCGCGAGATAATGACGGAGGGTTCGTTCTTTGCGAGCTCCTCCTTGAGCACCGTCTCACATTCCTCCAGATTGTACGGATCGACCACGCGCACGGAGTTGATACCGATGCTGTGGCACAGATCCTCGAGGTTGACCTTACCCGCGGGATCGCCCTTGATGGAGTAGCCGGTGGTCGGATTCTGCTGATGACCCGTCATACCCGTGATGGAGTTGTCGAGGATGATGACGGTGGAATTGCTCTGGTTATACGCGATGTTGATGAGCCCCGTAACGCCGGAGTGCATGAAGGTGGAGTCGCCGATCACGCATACGGTTTTGCCTTCGGTCTCTTCACCGCCTGCTTTATTGTAGCCGTGGATACCCGAAACGGACGCGCCCATGCAGAGCGTCATGTCGAGCGCGTTCAAGGGCGGCGCCGCGCCGAGGGTGTAGCAGCCGATATCGCCGAGCACGGTGATCTTGTTCTTCGCGAGGACATAGTACATGCCTCTGTGCGGACAGCCGGAGCACATCATCGGAGGACGTACCGGGATCTCGGTATCGAGGTTGAAAACAGTCTTGTCCGCCATCTCAAACGCCTGCTCAATGCTCTTCTGGCTGAATTCGCCGAGGATCGAGAACTTGTCCTTGCCGATGACGTCAACGCCGATGTTCTTGCAGTGGGTCTCGATGATCGGATCGAGCTCCTCGATGACATAGACCTTGCCGACCTTTGCGGCAAAATCTTGAATCAGCTTGACGGGCAGGGGATTGATCATGCCGAGCTTCAAAACAGCAACGCTGTCGCCGAACGCTTCCTTGACATACTGGTAAGAGGTGGAGGAGGTGATAATGCCGAAATCACGGCTTCCGTCGCCATCCTCAACGCGGTTGAGGGGAGAGGCCTCGGCATATTTCGTGAGCTTCTTGGTGCGCTCCTCGACAAAGGGGTGGCGCTTGAGCGCGTTGCCGGGGGTCATGATGTATTTCTGCGGATTCTTGGTATATTCCTTGGTGATCTCGGTGCGCTCACCCAGCTCAACGATACTCTGGGAGTGCGCTACACGGGTGCACATCTTGAGCAGGACAGGAGTGTCGAACTGCTCGGAGATCTCATACGCGAGCTTAGCAAAATCCAGCGCCTCCTGAGAATCGGACGGCTCGAGCATCGGGATCTTGGACGCGATCGCGTAATGGCGTGAATCCTGCTCATTCTGGGAGCTGTGCATACCGGGATCGTCCGCAACGCAGATCACGATACCCGCGTTGACGCCGGTGTAGGACATGGTGAACAGCGGATCGGCGGCGACGTTCAAGCCGACGTGCTTCATACAGCAGGCAGAACGCTTGCCGCGCAGCGCGGAGCCGAATGCCGCTTCCATCGCTACCTTTTCATTGGGCGCCCACTCGCAGTAGACGTCGTCGTATTTCGCGAAAAATTCGGTAATCTCGGTGCTGGGAGTGCCGGGATAACTGGAGATCACGGCGCAGCCGCCCTCGTATAAGCCGCGCGCGACCGCGGCGTTACCGATCAATAAGTCTTTCATAAATTCTCTTGCCTTTCTTCAAGTCTCCCTTTGGTAAAGGTGAGTTGTTGTCCAAAGCTTTGATTTGGGGTACAACAACCATACACCGGGGAGCTGTCGCCGGACACGCGTGTCGGCGACTGAGGGATTGTATTGATTTACGCCAAAGGCGTACCGTTTTATTCGTTTCTCAAATCAACGATTCTCTTTGCCTTGCCCTGGAATCTCTCGAGGGTCTTGGGCGCGACCAGTGTGACCTTGGTTCTCAGTCCCAAGATGGACTGTAACTTCGCTTCAATGCGCTTTTTGAGACCGTCGAGCATTTGATAATTGTCGAGCAGTGCCTCGTTGATGACCTCGACCTTGATCTCTAAGCTGTCGCGGTAATTCTTGCGCGTAATGTACAGCATGTAGTGAGGCGCGATATCGGGAATGTTGATCAGGATGTTCTCGATCTGGGTGGGGAAGACGTTGACGCCCTTGATGATCAGCATATCGTCGGTTCTGCCCATGGTCTTCGCCATTCTGCAATGGGTTCTGCCGCAGGAGCAGGGCTGATAATCGAGCTTGGTGATATCCTTGGTGCGGTACCGGAGCACCGGCATACCCTTGCGGGTCAGGGTGGTGACGACCAGCTCGCCGACTTCGCCCTCGCCCAGACGCTTGCCTGTGTCGGTGTCGATGATCTCGGGCAGGAAGTGATCCTCCGCAAAGTGCATGCCGTCGCGCGCTTCACAGTCGCCGGAAACGCCGGGGCCGCCGAGCTCGGTCATGCCGTAGTTGTCGGATACGCGGATATGGAAGTTGTTCTCGATCTGCTCGCGCATGGATACGGTGCACGGCTCCGAGCCTAAGATACCCAGCCGCAGGCTGTAGTCGGACAGCGGATAGCCCGCTTCCTTCATCGCCTCGGAGAGATACAGCGCGTAGGACGGAGTGGCGACCATGCCGGTCACGCCCCAGTCACGCAGCATCATCAGCTGCTTCTGCGTATTACCCGACGAAGCGGGGATGACGGTCGCGCCGAGCTTTTCCATACCGTAGTGCAGACCCAACGCACCCGTGAACAGTCCGTAGCCAAAGCTGATCTGGATGATATCGTCGGGAGTGACGCCGCCCGCGCACGCGACGCGTGCCACACAGTCCGACCAGATGTCGAGGTCTTCCTTGGTATAAACGCCGGTGGTAGGCTTACCGGTCGTACCCGAAGAAGCGTGGATACGCACGATATCCTTCAT
>DNIP01000064.1 GCA_003499325.1 Oscillospiraceae bacterium | reverse complement strand
GCGGAGAGCATACCACGCCGTCAAGACCGCTTTCCATCGCGTTCTTCGCGTAGTGCATGACCACCTGATCGATCGGTTCCTTGATCAGCAGGTCGTTTTCCATCGCCTGCTGGTCGGTGGAGGTCAGCTGGGTCACCGCGATCAGAAGGGGACGGCTGCCGTCAGGACGGGTCAGTCCCTCCAACGCCGCCTGCATCATCGCCTTGGTGCCTGCGGCATGCAGATTGGTGATATCCACATCGAGCTCGCTCAATACGCGCATCGCTTTCATCACGGTGTTAGGGATGTCGTGGAGCTTTAGGTCGAGGAAGATCTTGTGTCCTCTGCGCTTGATCTCATGCACGATGGACGGGCCCTCCGCGTAAAACAGCTCCATGCCGATCTTGACGAACGGCTTACGCGCCTCATTCTCAAACTTGTCGAGAAAGTTGAAGGTAGCTTCCGCGCTTGAAAAATCGCAGGCTACGATTACGTCTTTACCCATTCTTAACGCCTCCTATGATTTCATTCAAACTGTTGATATGGTATTTGTCCATCACAGCGGGGAGATTCTCGATGATCTCCTTACACGCCATGGGATTGACTAGATTCTGTGCGCCGACCTCGACCGCTGTCGCACCCGCGAGCATCATCTCGATGACGTCCTCCGCGGTGCTCACGCCGCCCATGCCGACAACGGGGATGCTCACCGCGTGCGCGACCTGATAGACCATTCTCAGCGCTACGGGGAAGATCGCCGGGCCTGAGAAGCCGCCCATTGTGTTCTTGATGATCGGTTTTCTTGTCCGCAGATCGATGCGCATACCGAGCAGGGTGTTGATCAGGCTGATACCGTCCGCACCGGCTTCCTCACACGCCTTGGCGATACTGACGATATCGGTGACGTTCGGGCTGAGCTTAATGATGACGGGTTTTGTCGTCACCTTTTTGACTGCCCTTGTTACCTCTGCCGCCGCCTTGGGATCAGTGCCGAAGCTCATACCGCCGCCGTGGACGTTCGGACAGCTGACATTGACCTCCAGCCATCCGACCTGCTCCTCTTTGTCGAGGCGTTCGCAGGTATAGGCGTAGTCCTCGACCGAAAAGCCGCTGACGTTCGCCATCACGGGCTTATGAAAACAGGCTTTCAGCTTAGGCAGTTCCTCCGCAATAACCTTGTCAACGCCGGGGTTTTGCAGTCCGACAGCGTTGATCATACCCGCGGTACATTCCGCGATACGCGGGGTGGGATTGCCGAAGCGGGGATCCTTTGTCGTCCCCTTAAAAGAAAATGTCCCCAGACAATTGATATCGTAGATCTCGGCGAACTCGTAGCCGTAGCCGAAGGTGCCCGAGGCGGGGATCACGGGGTTATCGAGCGCGATCCCGCACAGGTTGACGCTCAGTCTGTCCATATGATCTCCTCCTTTTTCAGCACCGGGCCGTCCTTGCAGATACGCTTGTTGCCGGTGAGGGTTTTGCACGAGCAGCCCATGCAGGCGCCGAAGCCGCACCCCATGCGCTCCTCAAAGCTGAACTGACCCGAGGTTTTGACCGCCTTGTTCAACGCCTTGAACATCGGCATCGGGCCGCAGGTATAGAAGTAGGTATACCGCTCGGGCAGGGCGTCGGTGACAAAGCCCTTCACGCCGTGGGAGCCGTCGACGGTCGTGACCTGTACGTCACAGCCGAGTGCCTTGAACGCGTCCTCATAAAAGACCTCGTCCGCGGTATTGAAGCCCAGCACGACGCTGACCCTCTTCCCCTGTGCCAGCAAGCGCTTGGCGAGCAGGTACATCGGCGGAACGCCGACGCCGCCGCCGACCAGCAGCGGATGATCGCCCGACAAAGAAAGATCGTAGCCGTTGCCGAGCCCGGTCATGACTTGCAGCTCGACCCCTTCGGACAATTCGCTCATGACCTCGGTGCCCTTGCCGACGACCTTGTAGATCAGGGTGAGCACATCGCCCTCGACGTCACAGACAGAGATCGGGCGGCGCAGATAAAAGCCGTCGAGCTGTATATTGACGAATTCCCCGGCGTTTTTGATTGCCGAGGTATCGCCGCAAAGACACATTTTGTAAACGTCCTTTGCGATTTTTTTGTTTTCAGTGATGGTAAAAATAGTATCTTTCATAAATCTCGTGATGTAGGAGAGGGTCTTGACCCTCCCAAATAGAAATCTTCATTGATTTCCAACAGTCGTTATATGTTAGTCTTTCAAAATCCAAACGGTTAGAGCAACCAATCGCTTCTCGAGCGGGAGGGTCAAGACCCTCCGCACCCTTAGCGACATCTTACGCATCAATGGTGGAAATGGTCAAAGTCGTTTCCTCTAATACGTCGAGCAGGACGCGGACGGTATCGAGCGAGGTAAAGATCGTCACGCCGTTCTCAACTGCCGTTTGGCGGATCGCAGTGCCGTCCTCATAGTGTACTCCCGACATGATCGCTCGGGTATTGATGACGTAGCTGACATAGCCTGCGCGGATCGCGTCGAGGATCTCGGTGCTGCCCTCGCTGATCTTGCCCAGCTTGCGGGTTTTGATACCGTTCTTTCTCATGACCTTGGCGGTCAGATCGGTCGCCTCGATATTGAAGCCGAGGTCGTAGAAGCGGCGGATCAGCGGAACAGCCTCTTCCTTATCCTCGTCGGCGAGGGTCACGATGACAGTGCCGTAGTTCTGCACCTTAGTGCCTGCCGCGACGAGCGCCTTATACATGGCACGTGAGAGCTTTTTGTCATAGCCGATGGCTTCACCTGTACTCTTCATTTCGGGAGAGAGGTAAGCGTCGAGACCCTTGATCTTCTGGAAAGAGAATACCGGGACTTTGACATAGTATCTCTTTTTCTCCTCTGGATAGAGCTGGAAGATGCCCTGCTCTTTCAGGCTCTTGCCGAGGATGACTTCGGTCGCGATATCCGCGAGCGAATAACCTGTAGATTTGCTGAGGAACGGAACGGTTCTGGAAGAACGCGGATTGACCTCGATGATATAAACGTCGTCGTTTTCGTCAACGATAAACTGGATATTATACAGGCCGATGATGCCGATCGCCTTACCGAGCTTTTTCGCGTACTGTAAGATGATGCCCTTGACCCTGTCGCTGATGGAGAAAGAGGGGTAAACACTGATACTATCGCCCGAATGGACGCCTGTTCTCTCGACCAGCTCCATAATACCGGGGACGAATACGTCTACGCCGTCGCAGATCGCGTCAACCTCGACCTCTTTACCCATGATGTATTTATCGACCAAAACGGGCTTATCCTCGTCGATCTCAACCGCAGTTTTCAGATAGTGGCGTAAATCTT